>NZ_JAUCFJ010000002.1:3966019-4271098 GCF_030348505.1 Lysinibacillus sp. G4S2
TAAAGGAGTATGCTACATAAACATAATAGTAGTCCTACTGAAAAAAATGTTACCCTCCAACCAAATAAAAATATCCACGTGGAGTAAGGTACTGTCGCCAATAAGAAACCAAGACTTCCTGTCATGCCTGCCAGTCCAATTAATCTAACAAATTCCTTTGTATGAAACCATTGGGCCAAAATTAGCACCATGTTAACCCATATGGTCGCATCCCCTACCCCAGTTAGTATTCTGGCAAAAAACAGGACGAATTCATGTGTACCCAGACTATAAATAATTGTCCCTAAACCTGTAAGAGTAGCACCAATAATTAGAAAAAAATCCGGCCCAAATCGATCAGCTAAAATCCCCATCGGAATTTGCAAACTCGTGTAGACAAAAAATTGTATACTCGTCAATAATCCAATCGTTGATGCTGTTACATTAAAATCTCGCATCAATTGGTCTGTAATCAGTCCTGGGGCGGTTCGTTGACTCGCCATTAACAAATAAGTAAATAATACAGAAACAAATACAACCCATCTATATCTGCTATTTTGTTTGTCCAATGATTTCTACTCCTATAAGCTTTTACTCTATATATATGAAATACAGGTAACGTTAAAACCTGTTTTTAACAGTAGTTTTATGATTGGAATTTGGCTACAGGTTCAAACAAAGTATAAGCTACCCACAAATACAACTCATAGTTTACGCCATACGCATTGTTCCTTATTGTTAGTTTTGTGTAGTGGACATAAAAAAAGCACCCTCCTTAATTGTAACGTCTATTGTACAGGGGGTGCCTGGTTGTTTATATGCGTTATTTGATTACGGGCTTACGCATAATCTAGCTCTTTCATGTGTTTTGAAAATTAATCGAAATTTAAAGATAGAAAAGAACATTATTTCTCTTATTCTATTTAACTGCTAACGCCGAAGTTGAATCTGCTGCTAATTCTACTTGTAAATCCGTATATGGTAATCCATGTGCATCAGCTACCGCTTTATATACTATTTTTCCATTTACTACGTTTATCCCCTTCGCTAAAACAGGATTATCTAAAGCAGCTTGGCGATAGCCTTTGTTAGCTATTTGCAAACCGTATGGAACAGTTACATTTGACAAGCCCATTGTTGAGGTACGCGCGCAAGCACCTGGCATATTCGCAACTGCGTAATGCACAACACCGTATACTTCATAAATAGGATTACTATGAGTAGTAATTCGATCAATTGTTTCAATCGAACCCCCTTGATCAACCGCTACATCCACTACAACAGACCCCTTTTGCATCGTTTGAATCATTTCTTTTGAAACTAATTGTGGTGCACGTGAACCTGGAATTAGCACAGCACCAATTAACAAATCTGCTGTTTTCACTGCTTCAGCGATATTGTAGGTATTTGATGCAAGAGTACGAACACGTCCTTGGAACATATCATCTATTTGACTTAAGCGTGTAATATTAACGTCTAAAATTGTTACGTTTGCACCTAATCCTACTGCCATTTTCGCAGCATTCGTCCCGACAACTCCAGCACCTACAATCACTACATTTCCAGGTGCAACACCAGGAATACCACCTAAGAGAACTCCTTTGCCTCCTTTGGAATTTTCTAAAAACTGTGCACCAATTTGTACAGACATTCGGCCTGCAACTTCACTCATTGGCGTTAACAACGGTAAGGCACCTGAATCTAATTGAATTGTTTCATAAGCAATTCCAGTAACTTTACTTTCAAGCAAAGCTTTCGTTAATTCTGGCTCTGGAGCTAAATGTAGGTATGTGTAGAGAATTAGATTCTCTTTAAAATATTTGTACTCCTCCTGAATCGGCTCCTTCACTTTAATCACCATATCAACATCCCAAGCTTCCTTAGTCGATTTAGTAATTTGAGCGCCTACATCTAAATAATCTTGATCTGTAAATCCACTACCTAACCCTGCACTCGATTCAATTATTACTTCATGACCACCTTTTTTGTAAGCCACAACACCTGCTGGAGTAATTCCTACTCGATTTTCATTATTTTTTATTTCTTTAGGTACACCAATTATCATTATATTTCCTCCTACCTATTTTTTTATTAGTTTTGGTTTATTACTACAAGTTTCATTTCTGTCATTTCCTCAATTGCATACTTCAGCCCTTCTCTTCCCATACCACTTTCCTTTACGCCACCATATGGTAAATGATCTAAACGGAATGTAGGAATATCATTTATAATGACACCACCTACATGGAGTTTTTGCGTTGCCTGTAAAGCAACATGGATATTATCTGTATAAATACCAGCTTGCAAACCATATTTGGAGTCATTTACTTGATCAAATGCCTCTTGAATAGATGTAAACTTCATAATAGATACGATTGGTGCGAATACCTCCTGACAGGAAACCTTCTGCTCCGATTTTACATTTAATAGTACGGTAGGTTGTAAGATATTCCCTTCAGATTCTCCACCAGTTGCAATAATTGCACCTTGCCCCTTTGCTTCTTCAATCCAACTTAATGTTCGTTTTACATCTTGTGGACTAATTAAGGCTGAAACATCCGTTGTAGGATCTAGGGGATCACCAAGTTTCAACTCTTTTGTAGCTGCTACAAATTTATCTACAAACAAATCATACATTTTTTCGTGAACATAGATTCGTTGAACTGAAATACATACCTGCCCTTGGAATGCAAATGCACCGGAAACGACACGTGGAATTAATTTATCAATATTAACATTTTCGTCGATAATAACAGCCGCATTAGAACCCAATTCAAGCGTTACTTTCTTAAGACCTGCTTGATTGCGTATGCCAATACCTACAGCGGGGCTACCTGTAAAAGAAATCTTTTTCACGCGATTATCCGTGACTAATTTGTTACCAATTAAAGAACCTGCACCAGTAACGATATTTAACGCACCCTTCGGTAATCCTGCCTCTACTAATAATTCACCAATAAAATAGGAAGTTAATGGTGTTTGACTTGCAGGTTTTAATACAACTGTGTTACCTGATGCTATTGCTGGCCCTACTTTATGAGCTACTAGATTCATTGGGAAATTAAAAGGTGTAATAGCTGCCACGATGCCTAATGGTTCACGAACCGTATAGGCAATGCGCCCGTCTCCACCGGGGGCAGCATCCACAGGAATTGTTTCTCCATGTATTCGCTTTGCTTCTTCAGCAGCAAATTTATACGTTTGAATTGTACGCTGAACTTCAGCTTTGGCGGTTGAAATAGGCTTGGCCGCTTCTAGTGCTATTAGCTCTGCTGCTTCTTCAGCACGTGCTTCTAATAAAGAAGCTAATTTTTCAAGAATAATCGCACGCTTATACAAAGGCATATTCGCCATCGTTTTACGTGCAGCATCGGCAGCTACTAAAGCTGCTTCTACTTCCTCGACATTTGCCTTCGGTATTTCTGCAATGACCTCGCTACTATATGGAGAACGTAATTCTGTATACTCTGCTGCTTCCACCCAATCCCCATTGATAAATAAATTTTTCCTCATTATAATTACCTCACCTTTCGTATTACAACTTATTTGCCAACACCTGATTCTCTACTTCTTGAATCGCTTTTTCTAGAATATCCAATAAATCTCTTAACTCCTTTTGGCTTATAGATAATGGTGGTGAAAATACAACAATATCTTGAGCATCTAGTACAACAGAGCGACATATTAATCCCAACTTTGCTGCCTCTGTCACTATTTGCGGAGCGAGGAGTCTTCCTTCATAAGAGATTTCTATACCTGCCATTAAACCTAAACCTCTTGCATCTACAATAAATGGATACTTCGCTTGTAATACTTTTAACCCCGCTAATAGCTCTTGACCACGAATTTCTGCATTTGCTACTAAATTATCTTTCTCTATAATTTCAATGTTTTTCAACCCAACTGCACAGGCCATTGGATGACCACTATAAGTGTATCCATGCAATATAGTTCCTTCTGATAACTCAGAAAATTCTTGGTGTATTTTCTCTGAGATCATTACACCACCTAATTGTGCATATCCACTAGTAACACCTTTTGCAAAGCACATCATATCCGGTACCACATTAAAATGTTCCATCGCAAAGAACTTACCAGTCCTACCAAATCCTGTGATAACTTCATCAGTTATCATCAAAATACCGTACTCATTACAAATTTCACGAATTTCTTTGAAATAATTATCCGGTGCAACATGCACCCCACCTGCACCTTGTACTGGCTCGGTGATGAAAGCAGCTATTGTTTCTGGACCTTCAGTTTCAATCAAATCACGTAAAGCCTGTATGGAGAAATGATCTACGAATAGAAAATCCGGTGCATTAGAATTTGTAAAATCACGAAATCCTTTTAAACCCGTCGCACTTGTAGCACCGATTGCCACTCCGTGATAAGATCTCGATCTTGAGATAATTTTTTTTCGAGAAGTCTCCCCTTTTAATATCCAATAATGACGAGCCAATTTATAGGCACTATCATTGGATTCGGAACCACCGGACGTAAAAAATGTAGTATTTAAATCACCAGGTGCTAATTCTGCTAACTTTTTTGCTAATAGAATAGCAGGCTCATTACTAAACGTTGCAAAACAAGAACTGAAGGCTAATTTATCCATTTGTTCCTTCGCTACTTCACCAAGTTCTGTTCTACCATGTCCGATATTCACATTCCAAAGTGAAGACATACCATCAATAACTTTTTTACCTGTAATATCATACAGATGAACACCTTTTCCTTCTGTAAAAATAAATACCGGTCCATTTTCCGTCTTTACTGGTGAAGTAGGGTGTAGAAAATGCTTTTGGTCTAATACTTTAAGTTCTTCAATAGAATAATTTCTCTTCATAAAAATACATCCTCTCTTTTAAATGTTTTTAAACAAAACACTCACAATTAATCAATTTCGCCTTGGCGTAATTGCGTCCGGATTTTGAATTGTGCTCGCACAATTCATTCCTTTGAAAATCCGTGACATCCGCCGGAGGCTTTAGGCCAACAGATGTTTTTTGCGCGAAAGCGTAGTGCTAACGCAGCGTCAGCAGCACGATGTTGGTCACTCAGGCGTTTTCACAGGATGTGAAGTTCTTAGCCTGGGTTCCTCTATTTCAGTAGGTGTTTGGACACCCACTGAAAAAGTAATCAAAATCGCATTCATCTCACCACCTATAGAGGTGGGAGTCTTCTGCTGAATAAAGATAAATAGTCACGCGATTCAAAAGACGACATTTATAGAAGTTGCAAAGATTGTTGCATTTCTTGTGTCATTTTTAATGCTAGATTTTGTTTTAAATCTAATCCCAATTGCATTAAGCCTACACCCTTTTCCCATAACATTCCTAATCATTCAGCTACCCAAACTAGAAGCATTATGAGAGACACTTTATTAGTTTGAAATGGATATTCCCAAAAGTTAACGATGATTAACTCTCGCTCCACTTAATAATATAATTTGCCAAAACATTCGTTACTTCTACTACGCTATCTAAATGAACACATTCATCTGGTCCATGCATATTTTCTCCAATTGGCCCAAAGCACAATCCTTGTTTTCCGTAATACTGAGTAAATCGTGCATCATTTCCTCCAGCTCTTCCAACCATTATTACTTTTTGTCCCATAACATCTTCTGAATTTTCGATGAATAATTTTACAAAAGGGTTCTCAGGATCTTGGTACCATGGCTCCGTTGACCATCCAAACCACTCTATAACAGGTGGATTTTTATCCATCCACTCATCGCCTAAGACAGATTTCATAATCGTGTCTTGTACTAGTTGCTTAATTTCTTCGCGAGTTTCCCCTGGGATAAAACCAATTCTTCCTTCGAGGATCGCTTCCCCTGGAACTGTCGATACCCAGTCCCCAGCTTTTAGTACACCTAAGTTTAAGTGAACGGACTGTCCAGACCCCTTTTCAAATAAATCAAACTTAACATTTTTAGCACGCCATTCACTTAATTCATCCAGCGCACTAAGGATTTTCATCATTTTTGAAATAGCATTTATGCCTTCATGCGCTAAACCAGCATGTGCTGTTCTTCCCTTTACGTACACTCGGAAATACATAATCCCCCCATGACTTATTGTCATATTCAAATTATGTGGCTCTGTCGAAATGTACCCATCTGTTACGAAGCCCTCCTCCAAACATGCTAAAGCTCCGCCTCCACCACCAGCTTCTTCTTCTATTACTGAATGTAGCTGAACATCTCCAGCAATTGGATAACCTAAATCAATTAATGTTTTCAATGCGAACCAATTTGAAATAAGTCCTGCTTTCATATCTGCAGAGCCTCGACCGTATAACTTGTTTCCAATAATATCTCCACTCCATGGGTCCATCGTCCAATTTGAATATGGTTCTGGAGAAACAACATCTACATGCCCATGAATCGTTAATGACTTACCATTGGAGACACCTTTATGTATTCCGATAATATTTTTTCGGTCTTCAAACGGAATACCTGAATCAATAAACGCTTCATGAGCTGAAACCTTCTCATATTTTGGTTCAATCTCATGCAAAATCAAGTTAAGTTCTTCATATTTTTTTTTCATGTATAATTGCATCTCTTGTTCATTACCAACAACGCTTTTTATACGTACGACATCTTGAATTGTTTTAAATAATTCTTCTTTATTTTCTTCTATATACAGTCGAATTTTTTCTTTCAAAGCAATCACTCCTTTATTTACTTCTTGTGTCATTAAAAAGAGGAAGATTATCTAAGAGATTCTCATCCTCTAAATAGTTAATTCAAGACTTTAATCTTATCTTCATTAAAAATCTCTTTATCTAATGACTCCAAGTCATCAATAGAGTCCATGCTTCCAAGTTCTTTTTTAAAGAATCTTGTTATAAACAGCATGTAAATGATTCCGATTATAAGCCAAACGATTCCACCTATAAATGCATCAGCGTGTAAATGATACCAAAGAACTCCAGTAGCTAATGCTCCGAAAGAAGGCATAATTAAGTACTTAAAGGTTTCACTGCCTGATCTCCTTTTCTGACGAATATAGAAAAGAACAATAACAGATTGGTTAACGAATGTGAATGCAATTAATGCCCCAAAGTTAATGACTGAAGCAATTAATTCTAAATTTGGTCCTATTGCAAATAATGATACGATTCCCGTCAAAACAATCGTAAAAACAGGCGTTCTAAATTTAGGGTGTAAGTATCCGAAAGTTTTTTTAGGAAGTACACCATTTCTGCCCATAACAAACAGCAAACGAGATGCACTTGCATGAGATGCAAGTCCTGAAGCTACAGTAGCAGCGAAAGCTCCTGCAATGAAAAGCAGTTGGAATAACTTACCTCCTACATATAAACCAATTTCCGGCAATGTATCATCTACATTTTTGAACACAGAAACATCCGGGAATAATGCTTGTGTAAAATAAGAAGCAATAAAGAAAATACCCCCACCGATTAAAACAGTTAGAAGGATTGCTCTAGGAACTGTTGATGTATCCTTTGCTTCTTCCGTATACATTGTTATTGCGTCGAAACCGATAAACGAGAAAGCTACTACTGTTGCCCCAGTTAAAACGGCTATTAATTTTACATTTTCATGTGATAGTGGATGAATCGTGAATAAAGTACCAGTTCCCATACCGTTATAAAGTTGTACAGAAGCAAGTATTATGAAGATACCTATTAAACAAATCGTGAAAACAACGAGTATAAAGTTTAAGCTGGATGTTGATTCCATACTATAAGCATTAATTGCAGTAACTACAATGACATAAGCAAAAACCCAAATCCAAACAGGTACATTCGGAAACAGAGATTCCATATATATTCGAATAATTAATGCATTAACTAAAGGTAATAATAAATAATCTAATAACGATGCCCATCCTACGAGGAATCCTAGATGAGACCCCATTGTTTCCCGGGTGTATGTATATGCTGAACCAGCAGCCGGGAATACCTGTACCATCTTTCCATAACTAATCGCTGTCAATACCATTACTAACAAGGCGACAAAATAAGCCATTGGTACTACACCATTTGTTAATTTTGATACAATTCCAAACGTATCAAAGACCACTGTAGGCGTCATATATCCTAATCCCAATGCAACAATTGACCAAACACCTAATGACCTTTTGAGCGTAGTGTTATCTGTCATTCATTCATCCATCCTCTTTACATATTTTTAGCTGCTTCATTAATGTTTTAAACTGCGACTAATCAATCTGATCTGTATTGAGCACTGGTGGTTTATGCTTAAGACCTTTTGTCATAAATAATAAATAAATAACACCAATACCCAACCAAATACTACCAAGAGTAATCGAATAAACATCTAGATTGAAAAGCAAACAAGTTGTCAGTACTGCTCCGATTAATGGAAAAATCAAATAGAAGATTATCCCCTTTAAGGAGCGTTCTTTTCGCTTACCGTAATATAAAAATACAACGGATAGATTCACAGCAGTAAATGCAAGTAGGGCGCCAAAGTTAATGAAAGACGCGACAAAGGTTAGACTTAAAAACATTGCAGATAATGATAAAAGACCAATTAATAAAATGTTGTTGACTGGGGTTCTCGTTCTTTTATTTAGTTTTCCAAAAAAATTTTTAGGTAATTGTCCATCTCTTCCCATTGCGTATAATACACGTGCAGCACTTGCTTGAGATGCGGACGCGGAACCAAATACAACCACTGCAGTTTTTGCTAGGAATGCTGCTTGTAAGGCATTCCCGCCTACTAGGAAAGCAATTTCATAGGCAGCAGAATCAGCATCTTTAAAACTCGTATAATCTGGCCAAACATTATGTGCAAGATAAGATACGACTACAAAACATAATCCACCAATTATTGTTACTAAAGATATTGCACGTGGTATGTTTTTCTCCGGATTTTTTACTTCTTCTGAAAAAGTAGAAACTGCATCAAAACCGAGGAAAGAGAAACATAATAGTGCAGCACCAGCAACTATATACTTAAATGACTCCTCGGTATTAATAAAGGGATCAAGGTTAAATAAAATGCCAGTCCCGGTTCCAGTTACTATTGATTTAACTGATAAGATGCAAAAGACAAGTATAAATAATACCGATAAGCCTATTACAATCATGTTGATATTTGCGCTTAACTTTACACCTTTAACATTTACAAACGTCACAAGAACTACTAATGTAAGTATCCAAACATACTGTGGAACTTCAGGTATGGCAGCTGAGAAGAAAATACCAAATAGTAAAAAATTAACCATTGGGATCAAGAGATAATCCATTAAAATTGCCCATCCCACTAAGAAACCAACATGAGAATTAATCGCTTTTTGCGCATAAGTATAGGCAGATCCCGCAATGGGGTATGCTTTTGCCATTTGACCATAACTATGAGCTGTAAACATCATCACAATTAATGCAATTACATACGATCCAGCGACCATACCATGAGATATTTGAGAGGCTATGCCGTATGTGCTAAACACTGTAGTTAAAGCCATAAAGGCCAACCCAGTAACAACAACAGACGTTAAAGAAAGCGATCTAGACAAATTAACAGGATGTTTCATTTTTTCACTCCTCGAATAGTAATAAAAAAATCTTCCCGGTAAAATGATCAATTAACTAAAATAGTAGGATCGTAGACTAATTCACTATCAATTACGCCTTGGCGTAATTGCGTCCGGATTTTGAATTGTGCCCGCACAATTCATTCCTTTGAAAATCCGTGACATCCGCCGGAGGCTTTAGGCCAACATTATGTTGGTCATGCCGTCGTTGCCACAGGACGTGGCCCTTTTAGACGGCGTTCCTCTATTTCAGTAGGTGTTTGGACACCCACTGAAAAGGTACCAAAAATCGCATTCATCTCACCACCTATAGAGGTGGGAGTCTTCTGCTGAATAAAGATAAACAACTTCACCATCCATAATTGTTAACAAAACTTTCGTTTGAAGAATTTCTTTATTTTCTACTTCAAAGAGGTTTTTATCTAGTACAATAATATCTGCTAATTTTCCAACTTCTAATGTACCCAAATCTTTTTCTCTGAATGTGCTGTATGCTGAACCTTTTGTATACGATTTCAACGCTTCTGCGAGTGTTATCTGCTCTTGACTATTCCACTCATAATCACCAGTAAAGTCTAGTCTCGTAATCGCATGGAAAATTTCTTTAAAAGGGTCTAATGTTGCAATTGGATAGTCTGTACCAAGAGCAATATACTCGACTGCGTCGTATAACGTTTTACATAAATACGTATAAGGGTCTTTCTCT
The DNA here is from genome assembly GCF_030348505.1 of Lysinibacillus sp. G4S2. NCBI lineage: Bacteria > Bacillati > Bacillota > Bacilli > Caryophanales > Bacillaceae > Lysinibacillus > Lysinibacillus sp. G4S2. The sequence continues at coordinate 3,976,244 of NZ_JAUCFJ010000002.1, forward strand.
TTACCGACACGCAAAGTATGACTTTCTTTTGGCATCAATGCTAGATGAGAAGGCTGTACAGATGGAACAACCCCCAATTCTTTAAATCTCTTAATATCTGTCGGATGAATCACTTCAATATGCTCTAGCGCGTGTCGTGAATCTCTCACACCATTATCCATCCTTGCTGCTTCAAATATATCTAGAGCAAGCCTAACTGCACCATCACCAATTGTGTGGAAGCGAATTTGAAATCCTTCTTTGTCCGCTTTTGTCACCCAGTTTTTGATTGTTTCTACAGGAAAAGCTGTACTCCCTCGTGTTATAGGTTTGTCTAAATAAGGATCTAACATGTATGCGGTATGTCCAGTTACAACGCCATCAATAAACTGCTTAAGTCCTGCAAGCTGTAATTTTTCGGAATTATACTTTTCTCGCAAGCTTATCGCTCTATCTATATCATCATTTAACTCAGGGTAAAGATGAATTCGAGTCGTAAGTTTTCCAGCTTCCTCATATGCCTTATACATATCGAAACTATTTAACTTATCAAAACTACTTGCAAACAAATCATTTACTGATGTAATGCCTAATTGAGCTGATTTTTTTAAGAACTCTTCAAACAATTCTTCTTTTCGTTTATCCGGAAATGCGAGAGCAATATCCACAACTAAATTCATTGCTGTTTCAAGAAGAATTCCTGTGATTTCATTATTTTCATCTTTTTGAATCGTACCATTAGGAGGGTCTTCAGTTTCATTTGTAACCCTTGCATTTTCAAGTGCTAAACTATTAACCCACGAATAATGACCTTCTGCGTGGAAAAGAATAATCGGGCGATTAGGAACTACTTTGTCTAAAGAAAAACGTGTCGGCAAGCATTTCTCTGGCCAATTTGTATGATCCCATCCATAACCTATAATCCACTCATCAGCATGCACGTTTTCCGAGAATTGCTTTACTAAACTAGCAACTTCTTCTTCCGAATGAGCATCCGATAAATTGATACTTGCATGCGTGAAAAGACTACCAAACATGAGATGAAGGTGCGCATCATGAAATCCTGGCATAATGAGTTGGTTGCCATAATGAAATTCCTTCGTGTCTAAACCTATAAATGGTTTTATTTCATCCATCGAACCTACCGCAATGATTTTGTTACCTTTAATCGCAATAGCAGCTGGCTTTGCTTCATTTTCTAAACCTGTAAATACTGCTTCACTCGAAATAACTTTATCAGCGATAACCATTTATAACTCCTCTCTTTACCTAAGATTTACTTCTAATGGAACTCTTATAACAATTAATTGAAAGCGCTTACACAAATAAAGAAGTTAAATAACCGCATTAAACAATGGACATCCACTGTTCGCCTATAAAAATAGGCGAACATAACGGACAAAAGACTCATACTAATTTAAGCTTGTAAACTGGATTTTTCCATTCCAAAAGTGTTGCATATTCTAATGACTCAACATCCCCAGGTAAATAGCCTGGCATTACTTTATTTAATACGTATCCGTTTTTCATTTGGAATGTTAATACAGGATCATATATTTTCCCTTTCATTACCTCTAGTGCATACTCATCTGCACTCATCTGCTCAGCATATTTATAGTAAAAAGGTATACGACCACCTACTAAGATACTTTCTAAGTTAAGTTTCTCACATATTCTTTTTCGGCCATCATACAAATGACGTCCCAATTGTAACCCTCTAAAATCTTCGTGTACTCCAATTTCAATACCATATAGGTTTCTACCATTAGGGTTATGATTTCGAATAAATCCTAAATCACAGATTTGAAAATATGAGTGACTATCTCCGTAATCTTCAAAATTTACAATTAGACTTAAAGCGGTTCCTACAATTTTACCGTTATATTCTAGACAAATTTGACCTTCTGGAAACAACTCAATCTGACTTTCAAAATGCTCATATTTTAATGCCATATCAGGTCCAAAACACTTCATAGAAAGTGCGGCAACTTCAGCAAGATCCTCTTTTAAAATATTGCGGACAACTATTTCTTGTCCATTATTTTTTAAATTTACTTGAGACATAATAAATTCACCCTCTTCTTTTATTGGAATAAAATTTAAGTTTATAACTTTATTAATTGTGTAGACTGTCTCCCATACATTCTTTAGAAACACGGTATGGGAGACATGGAGAATGTAGATAAGTCTACTACAATATATTTAGTTACCTAGATTAGTGACATTTTCTATTATTTTAAATAAATCGATACAAACTTCTTCTCCAAGTACTCCTCAAGTCCGTACCAACCGCCTTCTTTCCCCATTCCACTTTCCTTCATACCACCAAACGGAGCTTGTACAACCACTGGAGCTGGATCATTAATACCAACAATTCCGAACTCTAAAGCACGCATCATTCGTAAGCCTCGACCAATGTCTCGCGTATAACAATAAGCTGCAAGACCATATTCAGGATGGTTTGCTCTTTCAACTACCTCTTCTTCCGTCTTAAATGTATAAATTGGTGCAACTGGTCCAAATGTTTCTTCTGTTGTAATCTTCATATTATCGCTTGCATATTGAATAACTGTGGGCTCAAAGAAGTAACCGCTACCATTATTTAATGTAAATACATTACCACCCGTAATTACTTTACCATCATGTTTCACAGCGTCTTCTACTTGACTTTTCACTTTTTCAAGAGCCACTTTATTAATTACTGGACCGACATTTACGCCATCTTCTAATCCATTTCCTACAACTAATTTAGATACCTTTTCAGCTAACTTTCCTGAGAATTCATCAGCTACAGTTTCTGCTACGTAAATCCGGTTGGTGCTGATGCAAGTTTGACCTGAGTTAATAAACTTAGACACTAAGATACCATTAACTGCTGCGTCAATATCAGCATCTTCAAACACAATATACGGTGCGTGTCCACCAAGCTCCATTGATATTTTCTTCACTGTATCAGACGAATCACGGATAAGTTTTTTCCCCACACGCGTCGAGCCAGTAAATGTGATTTTACGAACGTCTGGGTTACTCGTCATCTCGTTTCCAATTTCTTCAGCTGGGCCAATTACCAGGTTTGCAACTCCAGCAGGTAGTCCAACTTCATGAAAGCATTCGAATACTTTTATCGCTGAAAGAGGAGTTAAGTCAGCCGGTTTTAAAACAATCGTACAACCTGCAGCAAGTGCAGGTGCAATTTTTCTTGTAATCATCGATAACGGGAAATTCCATGGTGTAATAGCTGCACATACCCCAACAGGTTCGCGAATTACCATTAAGTGTTTATCAGCTGCAGATGCAGGAATTGTTTCCCCATAAATTCTCTTAGCTTCCTCTGCATACCATTCTAAATAACCGATCGCACCTGCAACTTCACGAGTAGCATCTGGTAAAGGCTTACCATTTTCAAGTGTAATTGTTTCAGCTAATTCTTTTGTTTTTTCTTTCATCAATTGAACCACTTGAAACAGGTAGTTGCTGCGCTCATTTCCAGTTGTCTTACCCCAGAATTCAAATGCTCTCTTCGCACTTTCGATTGCTTCTTTAGTTTCAGTTTTACCACCTGTAGCAACAGTTCTAATTATTTCTCCTGTCGCAGGATTTGTTACATCCAATTTATTTCCTGTATCTCGCCATTCACCATTTATATAAAGCACTAGAGCACCTCCCCCTTTTTTAACTTTAAACACCACTACTCAACTTACTTTATAGGAATAGTTTAGTTGCGTGTCTGTTTAAAAGCAGTAATCGAATCGTCTATAATTTGAATCATTTTTTCAATTTCTTCTTTGTTAATAATAAGCGGTGGTGCAATTGCCACAATTTGGTTATACGCTCCAAGCGCTCTTAATATTAATTGGCGATTGAAACATGCGTCAACTACCGCGTTTGCTGGGAAAACAGTTGGATCAAACAATTTTCCATTTGTTGGATCTTCATAAAGTTCAAATGCAGCCAACAGACCAATTACTCTGCAATTTGTTACAATACTATGTTTTTCAGCTAAGTAATCTAAACCTTTTTTAAGTTCTTTCTCCATTTCGTTTACGTGGTCAATAATATGATCACGCTCTAGTATTTCAATGTTTTTCAGTCCAATCGCACAAGCAGTCGGATGGCCACTATATGTGAAACCATGTGGGATAACAGCATCGAAGTTAGCAATTGTTTCTCTAATTTCATCATTCATCATGACCCCGCCAAGTTGCGAATAACCACTCGTAATTCCTTTTGCAATTGACATCATATCAGGGACAACATTCCAGTTGCTTACACCAAACATTTTCCCCGTACGACCAAATCCGCAAATAACTTCATCTGCCATGAAAAGGATATTGTGCTCGTCACAGATTTTACGAACTGCTTCTAAGTAACCTTCTGGTGGAATATTAACTCCGCCCGCACCTTGCACAGGTTCAATAATAATTCCGGCAATCGTCTCCGCACCTTCTCTTTCAATTGTTCCACGGATAGAATCTGCATAGTTCGGGTCACTTTTATCACCTAACTCGCTGTTTAATAGGTGGGCTGTTGCACGAACAACTCCTTCTATATTTGATGATGCGAACTTGTGGTATGCTGCAAGACCAGTAGCTGTTTGCGCTCCTATTGTTACACCGTGATAAGCATTCGTTAGCGCAATAATCTTTCTTTTTTCTGATTTCCCTTTAAGCTCCCAGTAGAAACGAGCTAATTTAATTGCTGTATCATTTGATTCTGACCCACCAGAAGTGTAGAATACACTATTTAAATCTCCTGGTGCTAACTCAGCTAATTTTTCAGCAAGTAGAATGGATGGTTCATTTGAGAATCCTTTAAATGATGATGCATACGCGAGGGTAGATAATTGACTATTACCAGCATCTGCAAGTTCTTGATTCCCATGCCCTAAGTTCACGTTCCAAAGCATTGACATCCCGTCGATGTATTCCACATCATCCGTACTTGTAACTGTAACGCCTTTACCTTTAACAAAGATAATAGGCGGTCCATTGTCAATTAAAGCCTTCGGATTTGTAGCTGGATGTAGCAAGTGCTTTTTGTCCAGTTTAGCTAACGCTACAGTTTTTGATTGTTGAGTAATTTTAGTTGTCATTGATAAAACCTCCATTTATAAATTAATATTTGCGATTGGATGGACACACTCTGGTATCAACTAACTTAAAACTGAAATACAGTTCAGAACCAATTTTCTAACTATTCTTAATTATAAAAATAGTATATCTTTACATTTTTATAATGTAAATTATAATATTTATATGACTTCCATATATTTTATGAATACTAAAAGGAGGAGTTATCAAAATGAACCTTCATCGTTTACATTGTTTTATTACAGTAGTTGAGGAAGGTAGCATTACAAAAGCTGCTACTGTACTGCAAATGACTCAACCCCCCTTAAGTATTTTAATTAGAAAATTTGAACAAGAATTAAATGTCACTTTGTTTAATCGTTTAGGTAGATCTCTTGAATTAACACCAAGTGGAGTATTTTTATATGAAAAAGGAAAAGAATTACTTGATTTATCTGAGAATACGGAGAAGCAATTAGTCGAGTTTCATGAAGGAATTAGAGGTACTGTGAAATTGGGTTGTACTACTTCAGCAAATCTATTTATTTTGCCAAATGTTTTAAAAAAAATTCAAAAGGAAACTCCTAACATAGTTACACATGTTCGTGAGGGTAATACATCCTATATTTTAGAAGAATTACGAAGTCATAAAATAGATATTGGAATTGTCCGAACTTCAGTGAGAGCTGAGGACATCCATACTTCATTACTACTAACAGAACCTTTACTTTTAGCTCTTCCACCAAACCATCATCTATGTGAAAAAGATTCTATTGATATTGCAGACTTGAAGAACGAACGATTTCTTTTAAATACAACATCTTATGGATCAGGTGTTGCTGATGATGTGATTGAGGCATGCCAAAAAAGTGGATTTACGCCTAATGTCGTTTACTGGGGGACAGAAACATTACCAACACTTATGATGGTAATGAAAGACGCAGGAATTTGTTTTGTACCTAGCTGTTTCAAGCTACTTAATTCTCCTGATTTACCGGTACTTAGACCACTAGCAAATCCAGTGTTACAAACAAAACTTAATATAATTACACTTAAGGATCGTTACATGACATCAATTTCCAAACGATTTCTTGCGATTACCGAAGAGGTTGCAGAGAAAATGACAAGCATTTTCAATGATTAATGTGATTTAAGTAATGGCCATCAAGTTAAATTACTCGGTAGATAATGCATAATAAGTCAAAATAAGCATTCTCACTTTAACATCAGTTAAGTTAAGATAAGAGTGCTTTAAATTACCACCTGCTAAAAAAACTCGCCCAATACTGAATGGATCGAGTTTTTTTAGCAGGTGGATTTTGTCATGAATGTCCACGACTAAAGTCTTTTTTATCTAAGGCTGAAGCCCTTCTCAAAGCTCTTGTGCTCAAGCACAGTGAATATGGACTAAACTCATTCTTCAATACAGAAAACATCATTCTCATGTTCATTAAATTGTTTCGCAATGTAATTTCTTATAATTTCCTCGTTTACTGTACCAACTGTCACACAAAAGTATCCCATCGCCCATAGATGTTGGTCCCAATATCTTTTTTTATTCAGGAAATTCGTCTTACAACAGTCTTGACGAACTTCCTTTTAGAAATTGCAAGATTTTGCTTGGTGCCAAACTTGGTGGGCATGATAGTAACAAATGAATATGGTCTTTCCCAACACTGCCTTGCAAAATGATGATTCCCCTTACTTTACAACTCCGTCTTATTAGAACTTTTACTCGAATTGTGGTTGGACCACTCAGTATTAAACTACATTTCTCTACTATTCTATCGATATACCATCATCAAGGAAATTCTAGGGTGATGAATCGACACAAAAAAACAAGGCGGTCAGTGTACGGATTAGGTTTTTTATATGTCCATTGTGCTTGATATTATGTGTACATGGCGGACCAGGTCATTATGCGTTACTTTTAGGTATGGCAGACCAATATATAACATCGTGCTACATTCTTTTCAAGTTATACGAAATGTTATTCTATGCTTTTACTAGAGCTTCATTTTTGTATAAAATTTTTCCATCTATAATCGTCATTTCTACTTTTAAATCTTTTATACTATGATTATTTTGACTTAGAATACTGTTATCTAATACTACTAAATCTGCTAATTTCCCTACCTCTAAGCTACCTTTAATATCTTCTTCGAAACTCGCATATGCTCCATTGATCGTATATATTTTTATAGCTTCCAATATTGTAACTTTTTGATTCACTCCAATTTCAGAATTACTGCTACTTATTCGATTGACTGCTGTATGAATGCCTAGTAGAGGATTATAATCCGTAACTGGTGCATCAGAACCACCTGCACATATAATACCTTTATCAATAAAGTCACGTACTGGATACATATAATTAACTCTTTCTCCATAGTTCTTCACATAAATATCTCCGAATTCAAAATGGAAAGGTGGATTTGGAATTGGAATAACACCAAGGTTCTTCATTCTATCTTGTAAATCTGGTGTAGAAATGCCCGCATGCTCAATTCGATGGCGATGATCTTCTCTTGGATGCTCATTAAGCGCCTTTTCTACACAATTCAAATACATTTCAATAGCTCGATCCCCTTGAGCATGTACAGTTATTTGATATCCTTTTTTATGAGCTTCACCTAATACACGATAGATTTCTTCTTCACTATAGTAAAGAATGCCATGATCATTTGGGTTACTTGTATACGGCTCTCTTGTTGCAATAGTAGGACCTGTACTACTTCCATCCGTAAAAATTTTGGCTGGACCAATTTTAAAGCGTTCATCACCCGTACCTGTTAGTACTCCTGCAGATAGCATTTTCCCTACAAATTCATGTGAATTATTTAAAGTACAAATAATTGCATAAACACGAACAGCGATATCCTTATTTTTTACCGCTTCCTGTAAAAGACGATAGGTATCTGTATCAGAAACACCTGCTTCATGGATACTAGTAATACCTGCTTGAACAAAATGATCAGAGGCTATTTTCATCGCTTGTCTTAACTCAACCTCTGTATATTTAGCAATTTCATTCATTCGCATATTCGCTTTTTCAATTAATTTACCTGTTAATGCACCATTAGTATCTCGCTCAATTATTCCCCCATCAGGATTGCTTGTATTAGCATCAATTTCGGCTAATTCTAATGCTTTACTGTTTACAATAGAAATATGACCACAAGTACGAGTAATCATAATCGGATGTTCTGTAGAAATTTCATCTAGCTCCTTAATAGATAAGTAACGATTTTCTTTTATTGTCGTTTCATTAAAGCCCCACGCTCGAATCCATTGACCTTTAGGAACAGTTTGAACTTTTTTTCGTAATTCCTGTTTTATGTCCTCATTTGAAGTAATATTATGAGCCTTGCAACTAATAGCTAGTTGGTTTAATCCATACATAACTAAATGAATATGAGCATCTATAAACCCTGGTAGCAATGATTTTCCGCACAAATCAATAATTTCTGTTTTACTGTCTATCAGTTGCTGTACCTCTAAGGTAGAACCTACAAAAATAATACGATTTTCCTTAATTGCAACAGCTTCTTCAATTCGAGAATCTGCATCCATTGTAATAACTTCACCATTTATAAATACTAAATCTGCTTTCATTTGTTACATCCTCCTTCGACTCTTTGAATTCATCTAATAAATATCAGCGGGTGTGTTGATTAACCATTTTTATACATTTAAATTAATTCGAAGAGGCTGATTCCGCTACGGGCCAATCGCTTTCCTGCGAGTGAGCGCCGAGCCGCTTCCTCCTCTGGTGTTGTCGCTGCTGCTTCGTTAACACTCCGCTTTCGCACAGATAAAACATTGCTGTCGCTACGTTAGCACTACGCTTTCCACAGAAAACATTCGCTCGTGCAGGGTCTCGTCTTTCTCGATTTCCTGCGGAGACGCTACAATCAGTTTTAGATTGGAATACATTAGCGAAATAGCCACTAAAAAACCCTTATATATCGGACAATAATTTTATTGCTAAATTTAATAGAGATAAAACTCTATTTTCTAAACCAGGTGTAATAATAGAACGCTGGAAAAACAATGAAGAATACAAACACAAGATGAATTGTATAGAAAGGTAGAGTAATTGCATTTTTACGAAGACTTTTTTCATTTTTTGCAGATAGAATGACCATGAAGCCACCCGGAAGAATATAAAAACCATTAGTACTAATTATAACAGTAGAAATAAACTATGGATTACTCAAACCTTGATTGCCAAACACTTCAAAAGTCTGTTGTCAAATCCATTATTTAATCGAGAATGTCTACAGTCTGAGCTAGTTAAGGTAAATCCCTTTTACATTCACCACTTATTAACAACCGTAACACCCATATTTGCATAAGTCCCCATAGATTCAATTACACTTGCCGCTTCTTCTATAGATATTGTTTGAGTTACTAAATCTTTAGGACTTAAAATTCCATTTTCAATCATTCGTAACATTTGAGGAAATTTTGGTGCTTGCATACCATAAGAGCCAACAATCTGTATTTCATTAATGACCATAAGATCAATAGGAACGGGGATCATTCCTTTTTCATTACTGGTCGTTAATCCTATTTGTAAATGGCGTCCTCTTTTAGCTAAACTATTGATAGCTGACTGACAAGTTTCAGTTATTCCAAGAGCATCCACTGACACGTGTGCCCCGCCTTTTGTTAATTCTTTAATCAACTCAGCAGCATTTTCTTTTTTTGAATTAACTGTGGCTACAGCACCTAATTTCTTTGCAAAAGCTAATTTTTCATCATCAATATCAACTGCTATAGCGTGTGCTCCTAGGGCTGTAATGATTTGAATTGCAGAAAGGCCAACTCCCCCACAACCATGGACAGCAACCCATTCACCCGGTCTTACCTGTGCTTGATCAGTAACCCCGTGAAATGCCGTCATAAATCGACATCCAATACCAGCTGCCTCAACAAAGTCAATATTTTCTGGTAAAATTACTAGATTAGTATCAGCATTAGGGATATGAACAAATTTTCCGTATCCACCCCACATGGTGATACCAGGTAACGTAATGTTATCGCAAACATTATGGTGTCCAGCTTGACACATAGGACATGTGCCATCACCTTGAGTAAAAGGAACAATTACTCTGTCGCCTTTCTTGAATCTTGTCACATCTTTCCCAACATCCTCTATGACACCACAAAATTCGTGTCCCATTATATGAGGAAGAGGAGTCTCAACTCCTAGCCAATTCCAATGCCCTAACCAGCTGTGCCAATCACTCCTGCAAACTCCGTTAGCTTCAACACGAACAATTACACCATCTGCTGTGTTGGTTGGATCTGGCATGTTTCTAACAACTAACGGCTTACCGATTTCTTCTAAGACAAGTGCTCTCATAAAATCCCCGCCTTTTATGTTTTCTTTACTTTAACAGGAATCAGAAATTTCTGGCATCTATCATATAGTTAAAATAAGAGAGTATGTTTTTTAACATTATGTCCATTGTGAAATCAAAGAGAATAGTTTACCAAGTAGAATGTCAAACCTAGCCAATAATGATATAGATTATCGTAAAGTAAAATCAAATCGAAGTGTTGAAAATGCACAAAGAAAATACATGAAGTTATCGAAAAAGGAACTGGTGCAACGGCTGTTCCTTGCGGAGCAATACATTGCAAAAAATAATTCCAAATGGGTGGCTAATTATTTTGAAATGCTTAAGTAGGCGGTACAGGAAAGCATCCCCAAACCTTCTTCAACTAACTGAGCAGGTAGGTCGTGCGAAATGTTCCTAGTTTAAATGGATGATGGTTACATCAATCTGGTAAAGGCTAGGCAGTTCCTTTCGGAATTGAAGGGTTATATCGAAGAATCAAATGAAGAGGTAACGCTCAGAAGGGTTCTCTCTTAGTCGAATAGCACTTGATTTAGTAAGAATGAAAGTGTTATAAGCTCGGCGAAAAGGCGTGAGAATTTACCGTAACAGTTCGGCTGACGAAAGCCTACCCGCGGGGGTGGTGTAAATCATGATGCTTGAGTTGAATGAATATGGTGAGAATGCTAATAAACCTACAATAAAAGGTTAAGCTGACGAACTTCTGAATGTACGGGTCTATACCTGCGATACATAGAAATGTGTATATCACCAAATTGTGAGGTTAGCTGTGGATGAGTAAAAATAACTAATATGAAAATCCATGATACGTTACAGGCGTATGAATACTAACAGGCTTAGAGGAAGCACCTAAGTTCATTCCATAATAGATATAATTCAACGTTGTAAGCTGATAACGTGGAGGACTTACTTCCATTGAAACGGTGGCAAGGAAAACATTAATGATAATAATTACTGTATAACATGTCTTAATATCAGTGAAAGTGGTGGCACAGTACCAAGGAAATGTCTAATACACATGGAGGGATAGCCACTAGACTAATAAAGATTTATTCAACCAAGTAAGGCAGTTCTTTATCGGTTAATAAGGTTCTTGTGAGACTAAAAGAGGTTTAACTCCGAAAGGAGTCACCAACTTATTGAAACGGAAGAAATTGAGACACAATGAGTATTATAGCATGCAAGATTGTTTTGATACACTTTATACTCAAAGTGTCAGTGGTCATCACTTCTATGACTTAACAGAATTAATGAGTTCTAAAGACAATATACGTCTAGCCTACCGAAACATCAAAAGAAATACAGGTAGTAAAACTGCGGGAACTGATAAATTAACAATTAATGATATCTTGCATTTAACTGTGGAAGATGTAATAGCAAGAGTTCAAGCTATGTTTAAATGGTATGAACCACAGCCAGTAAGACGGGTTCTTATTCCTAAAGGAAAGGATAAAACTAGACCTTTGGGGATACCAACGATTTGGGATAGAATCTTTCAACAATGCATACTTCAAATTTTAGAGCCAATTTGCGAAGCAAAATTCCATAAACATAGTTATGGGTTTAGACCGAATCGCAGCACTCATCATGCGAAAGCTAGACTTGAGTTCCTTATCAATCAAACTGGGCTTCATCATTGTGTTGATGTAGATATTAAGGGTTTCTTTGATAATGTTAATCATAGTAAGCTTTTAAAACAAATGTGGTCTCTAGGCATAAGGGATAAATCACTCCTTTCTATTATATCTAGGCTATTAAAAGCAGAGATTGAAGGAGAGGGTATTCCTACAAAAGGTACTCCGCAAGGAGGAATTCTGTCACCGTTATTATCCAACATTGTATTAAATGAATTGGATTGGTGGGTTAGTAACCAATGGGAAACGTTTGAAAGCAGATATACATACTCCACCAATGGCAGTAAATATCAGCATTTAAAGAAAACAGCTTTAAAAGAGTGCTTCATCGTCCGATATGCGGACGATTTTAAAGTAATGTGCCGAACTAGGTCAAACGCAATAAAAATGAACTACGCACTGAAAGACTTCTTGAGAATAAGGCTTCATTTGGAGTTAAGTGAAGAAAAATCAAAGGTTGTTAATTTAAAGAAAAACTCATCAGAGTTTCTAGGCTTTTCAATAAAAGCTATAAGAAAGGGTAAGACCAGATTTGGTTATGTAGCAAAGTCTGATATGTCGAAAAAGGCTAAAGCAAATGCTTTCCAAAAGATAAAAGAAGCCATAAGGGTAATCAAGAGAAAGCCTTGTATTCAGACAGTTTGGAATTTTAATACCGTTGTGATGGGAATCCAAAACTATTACTCAGCTGCAACTCAAATTACAATTAATCTGAATGAGTTAAATCTCCATCTACGCAAGACGTTATACAATCAATTAAAGAATATTAGAACCGAGGCGAGGTTCCATGAGATGACTAAGACTTTACAGAAGAGGTACAAGGGATACGAGGCTAAACTGTATAAGATACAGAACATGGTTTTTGTCCCTATCCATGCACAACGATGGGGAAAGACACTATGTTTTTCACAAATAATTTGTAATTTTACAGTCGAAGGAAGAGCAAAAATTCATAATAGCCTAAAGGCTATCAATAAAAATACTCTTTCTCACATCATGAGAAACTACATTCCAAATAGATCTATTGAGTACAACGACAACAGAATCAGTAAGTTCATTGCCCAGTATGGCAAATGCGCCATTTTAGGTGAAGAATTAGGTATTAATGATTGGCATTGTCATCATATTAATCCGTTTAACATTTCAAAAGATGATAGTTATTCGAACTTAATAATTTTGAATAAGGCTATACATCAACTTATACATTTGAAAGACCAGGCAAAAATTAAAACGCTCTTAAAAGCTGTAAAGCTTTCGAATAAGCAAATAGTAAAAGTAAATAATTTACGACTGAAATGTAACAATGAAATAATCTAATAATGGAAGAAAAGCACTCGTCTGCTTAAGATATAGAAAGAATAAATTGGATTAGTTGGAACGCCGTATGCGATGAAAGTCGCACGTACGGTGTGAACAGGGGGAAAAGCTGGCGATAACTTCAAAAGCTTACCTATCTGTATCAATAAGGAATTTAAATTTTATAACGAATTTAATATTAGTTTCGGTGAACCGTATCAAAAATAAGTGAGGTGTACTTGAAATATAGGAAAGCGCCGTTCTAGACTAGTGCTTTTTGTGTTGCTTTAAATTAAAGAAATTTATGGTAATAATACTTCTTGCATCAATTTAGATTTTTAGTTAGAATGGTAGATAGTTAGATAATCTAATTAAAAGGTGATTAAATGACAAAATTTAAAAAAATGTCCACTAACGAAGATGATTTACCAGTATTAGGCCTAGAGCCGTATATTGAGCTGATTCAAACAACTTCTTCGGGTAATACGGATCAAGAAAATGCAAAATTAGGATTAATGTTGTTGTGGTTAAGTGACTACGTTTTAGATGTAATGGATATTGAGCTCGCTCCTTTCGGAATTACAGAAAGTAAATTAGACTTACTAATATTACTTACACTACATGGTGAAAGACGAGCGACTCCTTCTGCTATAGCTGAACGATTAGGGATTACGAGGGCATCGGCAACTTCAATGATAGATTGGTTAGAAAAGAGAAATCTTACCGTACGAAATCATAGTAAAGAAGATCGTAGGAAAATTTATGTGAGTTTAACAGATGAAGGTCGTACTTTTGTTGCTGAGATTTTGCCAACTTATTGGTCATCTTGTGCTTCTAACATGATTGATTTGGAACCCGATGAACGAAAAGTCTTTGAGAAGCTGGTTAATAAATTAATAAAATCTATACAAAGAAGACTTGAGGTGGAACGTTAAACTGTAGCTTCGTTGATGCAGTTTAATTTTTTTAATCATTTAATTAGATTGTCTAACTATAAGTTAATCAAATTAAAAAGGGTGATTTATTGTATGAACAAAGCAATTACAGGAAACCAAGCAAATTATTCTCTGATGACAATTATTTTATCTTGGTCAGGGATGGTAGTCATGTCTAGTTTATATTTAACAATACCTCTTATTAGTCTTTTCAGTGATTATTTTCATATTTCATTATCCAAAGCAGGCATCACTTCAAGTATTTTTTCACTTGGATTTGCTACAGGATGTTTTTTCTATGGAGCTATATCAGAAAAATATGGACGAAAAAATGTGATTGTTATGGGACTTTTTTCATTAAGTATTATAACGTTGCTACTAGGAATGGTTAATGATTTTTCTTTAATTCTACTACTAAGAGGGTTACAGGGACTTGCGGCGGCTACATTTTCACCAGTAGCACTTGCATATACTCTTGAGGTATTTCCAAATGATAAAAAAGTAGGAGCAGTTGGTTTTATAAGCACAGGATTTCTTGTAGCTGGAATTGTAGGTCAGGTATTTAGCGGATATGTTAGTGAACATACTCATTGGCATGTAATATTTTATGTTCTTTCTATAGTATATATTTTTACTGCCTTCCTAGTATCGTGGTTTTTACCAAAAGGAGTGGCTCATAACCAAACCAAAAATATATGGGAGCCCATGAAAAAGATCGGTACTATTTTTACCAATGGAAATTTACTATTCAGTTATATGATTGCATTCGTTCTATTAATGTCTTTTGTCAGTATGTATATTATTCTGGGTGAGTATCTTACGAGTGCTTCATTTGGAATGAGTAGTCAGAAACTAATTTACATTCGATCTTTAGGTATTTTAGGAATGATAATGTCACCTTTTGCAGGAAAATTAGCAAAACGATTCAATGTGTTGTTTGTACTTAAAGTTGCCTTGACTCTTTCGATTATCGCACTAATCATGATGAGCGTTATTTCAAACATAATTGGTTTAACCATCATTAGTATCCTATTTGTTAGTGGAATTGCTCTTGCTGTCCCTTCATTAGTGACACTTGTTAGTCAATTAGGCTGGAATATGGGTGGCATTGCAGTCTCTATGTACACGGTTATTTTATTTGCTGGAACAAGTGTTGCGCCCATTATATCTGTTTACTTTATGAAAACAGGTAGCTTTACAGTAGCATTCATTCTCCTTGCTACAACACTTAGTATCGGATTAGTTTCTGCAATGATGATAAAAATGCAAACTAAGAAAATCCTAAATTGATTATTGATGGACTATTAGCATCAAAAAGCATCTTCTCAAATTTTAGAACGATGCTTTTTTAGTAGTTGTTCCATATAGCCATCTTTTACCTCTTAGTCATTCGAGTGAAACGGCAACATTAGTAATACAAAATAGTACTACTAACAAATGAGAGTGTGGGATAAATAAAAAGTGTGTAGTAAGATCGTTGTGTCTTTGAAATAAAATCGTACTGTTTGAAAAAGATGTACTGTTAAAAAATTATTTATACTAGAAAAGGCTACTTCTGGTTTAAAGCAGTCTTCTTTAACTAACGGAGGCTTTACTCCAATAAGAAGTAGAGCCTTTTTCTTATTAAATTAACGAAACATTTTAGTACAAGAATATTGTTTTATCTAAAGTAAATACTACTTTTTAAAAAGTAGGGATTAGATGAAAAAGATATCAGTATTATTTTTATTGTTATTAATTAGTTTAACAACTGTTTTATATGTAACTTGGAAAAGACCGCAGATAGCAGAGAATGTCAGTGCCGAAGAAATACATTCCGATTTTTATGATGTATTATTGGTGTTATTAGACCCATATGCAAGAAACGTGATTAATAAGGAATATCCAAGTCGTAGTTATGCACTTTGGGATGCAGAAATATTAGAAATTAAACGACTAACTGGAGGATATTCTCAGTATGATTTTACTGTGAAAGTAAAATATGATACGTATACAGGTCCTTTTAATCCACCTGAAGGTCCTATTACATTAACCTTTCATGTAACAACAGAAGGGGTTTCAGTAAAAGAAATTCAAAAGTAAGTCCTTATAAAGTTTTCTACCTTATTCATCTAACAGGGGCGTTAGTTGAACAACAGAAAACATTCTGTAGTGGTAAATGAGGTCATTTGTTGTACAAAAAAGGATAGATGAATACAGGTATTTTAATCCTGTTCATCTATCCTCTGTTTTTCTCATTAAAATGTGTGACATTATATTTTCATACATTTTCGTGCTGTTTCTACATAACCGAATTCGCTTAAGATTAATTGCCATTCTGCCTCTGAAAGAAAGTTTTGAATAAGCGTAAAAATCGTGTTATTCTAGTTCAAGAGAGATTCCTCATTTCGTAATTGTTTGTGTGGTAACTAACATTTTACATGAGAATCTCTCTTTTTGCATAATTTTCATTGGAAGAAATTGGATAATAAACATGCGTGAACAATTAGTTATTTTTGTCACTATTTTATAAGGTCTTACTACGTTCAAACTCGTACTTCTCCCACGTTAATCGTAATGATGAGAAGTTTTATTCCAATATCTTTAAAGTCTTACTTATTTCCAATTGGCTTTAATAATTCTACTGGAAACCAGCTAACTTTCGAATCCGATTCATTCTTTACATATAGATAACCATTAATTTCAGTACCTAGCGATGAAAAAACACTTCCCTTTAAATACATTCTGTTATCATCAGCTCGAACGTATCCTTCTAATGGACTAAGTTGCGCTCGTGTATCCTCTGTTAGCTCATAACGCACGCCTTCTTTTCTTTTTATCGTTTCAGCTATTTTAATATCTGTACCAGGATATTCTACACACATTTCTCTTACATCTGCATCAGCAAAACAATAAGAAAGTACTTGGCCGTTATTTAAGAAAGAAATCTTGACTGCTTCATCATTAAGTTTTTCATCTTTATTGAAATATATTCCGTATCTCATAAAGTCAATATTTCGGTCACGATTAATATAAAGATAAGTTGGATTTTGATAGAAAGATGCACGAATTTTTATTGGTACTTCTTTGAATACTACTAAATCCGTTGCTTGTACCCGATATTGCCCCATCTGATAGAATGTTTTACCATCATATTTTTCAATATCATACGTTTTAAAGAAGTTATTTCGCTTGACCACTAATGAATCAAACGTACCATTTGGATTTCTCTTGTATACCTTGATGTCTTTTTTAAAGGTCATTTTTCCTGTTTGCTCTTTTACAACTTCTGCTCCATCATACATCACTTTCGCATCTGATATTGTTGGATTAACTACTGCTAATACTGATGCTGCTAGTAACATAATAAAAAACTTTTTCATTATTCTCTCCCTACTCAGCTTTTCAGAAAACAATCCAATAACTGGCTCTTCAACCAAAAATCCGCGTTTTTTTATTAAAGATTAAAGAACAATAAAAACATTATTTTGTCTAATTAAATCAAGATGTTGAGCAATTTCGGCTCGAATGGAAATAATATCAATTTCACTCATATACATCACCTTATTAAATATTATTTATTACGATATTGGCTTATGTTTTTGTTTAAAATAAATAAAAATGTTATAATTAGGGATACAAAATAAAGGTTTCAAGGGTGGTCGGCACATCCTCTTACTTTGCTTTTGCAAAGGGAAAGGAGGTGATGTCGATGACAACATTCGAAACATTGACCATAATGATTAGTTTTTCTTCATTAGTTGTGTTGATTCTTTCATTGTCATTTACTTTTACTAAAAAAAAGTAAATCACCCCACTAATACCTTGGCCGGTTAGGGATGATTTACTCTCTCGGTGCCAATCGCCTTTGAAGCGATTTATTTTGTTAGAGGACTGTACAAGCGTTGCAGCGCTGTACGGTCCTTTTAATTATCTGTTTTATTTACGTCAAGTATACCATATTATTTACAAATTTCAAATGGTGTACATTACTATATGTTCATCCAATTGATCTAATACCAATCGATTATTCGTAGAGATCGCATTAATACTTCGGCCATTTGAACACGTGTAAGATTATTTAATGGATTAAAATAAATATCTTAGGTTCCGTTAATATTTTGAAAACCATTAATAAGGAAATCCAAAATATTTGCTCCATTATTAACAATAGTCGTATCTTCTTCTAGCTTCGACTTTATTTGAGCGTTAATGAAGGCCTCAAAAGATGATGCAAAACTGACGATAGCAAAACGATAACATCTTTGTATATCACCAAAGTTAGTTTCTTTCTTCGCTTTTTCACAAAAATAAACCGGGTGCTTGGTTTTTTCGTACTTAAGAAGTTACCTGCTTGAGTCGTAATGGTGAGAAGTTTTATTCCAACATCTTTAATTACTTATCTCCAATTGGCTTTAAAAACTTCACCGGAACCCAAATACCTCGTGCGTTATTTCCTTCCAAGCCATTTTCTACATATAGATGACCATTAATTTCATAGCCTAGTGATAAAAAAGTACTTCCCTTTAAATGCACTGTTCCAGTACGAACAGCAAATTCTACTGGAGATAGTTGCTCTTGTATATCTTTAGTTAGCTCATAACGCACGCCTTCTTCTCTTCTTATCTTCTCAGCGATCTTAATATCTGTACCTCGATACTCAGCACACCATTGCCCCTCATCTCCATCACTTTGGCAATATGAAATTAGTTGTCCATTATTTGTATCCAAGAAAGAAACACCTAGTTTGCTGAAGTATTGTCCGTAATATCCGTTGTCACTAACATGATCACGATTAATAACAAGGTAAGTTGGGTCGTTATAGAAAGATGCACGAATTTTTATTGGTACTTCTTTGAAAACTACCAAATCCGTTGCTTGTACACGATATTGCCCCATCTGGTAAAATGTTTTACCATCATATTTTTCAATATCATACGTTTTAAAGAAGTTATTTCGCTTGACCACTAATGAATCAAACGTACCATTTGGATTTCTCTTGTATACCTTGATGTCTTTTTTAAAGGTCATTTTTCCTGTTTGCTCTTTTACAACTTCTGCTCCATCATACATCACTTTCGCATCTGATATTGTTGGATTAACTACTGCTAATACAAATGCTGCTAGTAACATAATAATAAACTTTTTCATTATTCTCCCCCTACTCAGCTTTTCAGAAAAACAATAAATGGTTCACCAACTAAAAAGCTGCGTTTTTTTACAAAAGATTACCACTCTATTTATATTACTATTTAAAATTTAAACACAATTACCTAAATATGTAAATTTGTTAACGTAATATAAGTTCAATAGAAACTTAAGTATATCTTCGAAGCAAAATTTAAAAATTTCACATCAGAAAAGCGCGAGTAATCAACGTTTCTAAAATTGATATCTCGCGCTTTTTAAAGTTTTGACCAGTTTATATACTTGTTCCATCCGTAAAGATTATTGATTTAATTTTGTATTTAAATGTCATATTCTCAAATGGCAAATTATAAAAACGCATATCTGCATCTTTGGATTGATTTAAATCAACAGCAGTATTGAAGTTTGTAGAACCATTTGCAGGAATAACATCCCACTCATATTTGAAATCTAATGTGTATACTAATTCACCAAACATATCATAAAAATATGTTTCTGCTAAAAATCCTTTAATGTCTTTATCTGTATGGTTAATATATTTCAAAATAAAATTTAATTCATATCCATATACATTATTATCAATACTTGGGTCTCTAGGAATAACATCTTCTAAAACCAATGTCAAAGATGTATTTAAATGATTGTCTTCAGCAATCTCTTCATTATTGGAAATTTTCTCGACACTTTCAACAAAATCATCTTGATTTGATGTTTCTCCTTTTTCTTCTTGATTTGATGTATCTACTTTTTCTTTTTCCTCTTGATTTAAAGTTTCTACTTTTACTTGTTCATTCTCACCTGATTTATCAACACTTTCTTCTTTC
Source organism: Lysinibacillus sp. G4S2 (assembly GCF_030348505.1). Taxonomy (NCBI): domain Bacteria; kingdom Bacillati; phylum Bacillota; class Bacilli; order Caryophanales; family Bacillaceae; genus Lysinibacillus; species Lysinibacillus sp. G4S2. The sequence goes on from NZ_JAUCFJ010000002.1 coordinate 3,996,477, forward strand.
TGATTACATGCTGATAAAATTAAAACATAAAATAAACTTAGTAATAATAATAACTTTATATTACTCTTTTCCATAATAATTCCTCCAAATATGTATTAATCTATATGGTATCATAATTAGGAAATTTCGCTCAATACAAAATAATCATTTTCAGTGTCATATAGCACAAATCAAATTCAAAAAAATGTAATCTAAATAAAGCCAAATAACTATAATCAAAAGAAAATATTACACCTAAATTTCGTTTATAAATAATCCTATACACATCTACTAGTTCCAGTGAATTGAAGATAGATCCAATCACACTATTTATCAAAAATTTTAATTTGGGCACCTCTCGGGCACCAATTAGTGAATTATACATTCATGCATAAAAATAAAAAGCCTTACAACCGTTGTGGCTGTAAGGCTTTTATTGACGTCCCAGGAGGGATTCGAACCCCCGACCTAGTTAAATTTTATTTTATAAAACGTTATATTTTTGAGTAATTCTATATTACAATTCTCGAACTGTGACCGAGTTATTAATATTATAGTATAACAGTATTATTTCTACAATCATTAAAGGGAATAAAATTAAAGAAACCAATTAATATGGAATTCCTTAAATTCCCACATAATAATAAAAGTTAGAATAATGTTTTTATTCCCTAATCTCATTGAGATATTGTAAAAAATCATATTCCTCTCTGTTTTTCCAATCACAAATAAATCCTTCAACCCAAAAACTTTCAAAAAATTCATCACTTAATAATATTAAGTTTTTAAATGCATTCCCATAAAATGAAATATAGCCTACTAAGTTATTCTGTACTTTAGTAATAAACAAACTATGTGACTGATCTGGAAATTCTAACTCTTCAACAATTCCTTTATCAACTATTTGTACTAAGTTTTGTTCGCCACCCTTAACAATCCATTCACGCAGTTTATCGAAACAATTATTCAGTACAAATTCTTGTCCTTTTATAAAAGCTAAATAGTTAAAAATTATTTTAGCACACACTCGGTAATAACTGTCGTCAACAACTGTGGTACTATGAACCGATATTTGATTTTGTTGATATTGAAATTCTTGTGTTTCAAATGGTTTTTGTTCAAGAACTTTACTAATAAAAACAGCTAATTCAGAAATAATTTTTTCATCATTGTAAGCAACATACCACATGTTATTATGTAAACCCAAAATAATTTGGTTTTCATCCAACAAAGGTGTTTTACGCTTCTTAAATTTCCCTGTGAAATTTTTCATATTAATTAAAAATGTTTCTAATTGTAAGTGTGCGTCTCCTAATCTAGGATTAGTACTAAACCGACAACTACCATTCTTATTCCATTTCATTTGCATTATTTTATATGGCTTACCTAGACTGATATATCCTAGTTGAACATCATTTTCATTATCTGTAATAACAGATACTTCAGATTTCGTAGCATTTTTAGGATTTAAGTTTCCTCTTTTTCCAGGTCCATAAAATTGTCGTGGTATGGCAATTACCGACTCTCTCATAAAAGTTTGTTCCATTATGGAAAATTTATTATTACAATCATGACTAACATATTCTATTGGTAATTTTCGAATTCCACCAATACCAGCTGGAAAGATATGTTCTTCAGAAAGAAAGTTAACTTCAGGTTCACCTTTTTTTAAATAAATACAATATTTCAAAACGTGTTCACCAACTCTCTACTAAAGTTATAAAATTTATCACCTTATATATTTGTAATATATCAGAAAGGAGAGAACACAAAATAAAAGTCTCTCATTATAAATCAATTATTTACATCTTTAATATAAAATCTATTTATAACTTTTAATAATTCTAAAAGCATAAGATCAAAATTATCTTTACTAACTCTGAGATACAATAATTTATTTAAATAACTATTAACTTCAATTTCATCCTTCATATCTTCAGTGTATATTAAAGGAATTATTCTTTTTCCACTTTGTATAATGTGTTCTAATTCAATTTTACAAAATGCAGATTCTGCATAATCTTTACTGTAAAACACTACAAAGTAATCACACTGTTCGATTATATCTATTAGCCTTTCTTCTATTATTTCTCCAATTTCAATATTTTCTATCACTTTAATATCCAATCTAAATAGTTTACCTTTAATTTTATTAATCATTTCTTTGTCTTTATGTGCGTAACTAATAAAAACTCTAGGTTTCCTTGTTCTTTTTTTATTTTTTAGAACTATTTGCATCATAATCAATACCACGAATGCTGAACATACAGATCCTAAAATACTTAACCATATATCATAATCGTAAAATATATTATTAAACGATTTTTGCATCTCCGGTAGGTAATCCGTTAGCTGAAAAACTAAAAAAGCTAATAAAATAATTTGAATAGTTAATAACATTAAAAATTTACTTTGTTTGTTTTTCACCTTTTACCCTCCTATCAGCATTACTACAAAAATTAAACAAAGCGTACCATAAATATTAGGGATAATAATTCCCCAAAAATATCTTAAATTTTTTTCTTCATCCCATCCCCAAAAACGAATAAATGTAGAAATAATCCACAAGCTTATAAACAAAATTAAAATTATCCATACATTCATAGATACCGTATGAAAAATATTTTCCACATTATTCTTTGCAGATATGGACAATGTTTTAGCTGTTTCCACAGCATAGTATGTAATTGATACAACGGCTAAGTCTATTCCTACAGCAAAATCTTCTCTTTTAATCTTTCTTAAGTCTGAATCATTTTTACTGACTATTTTTACAAAAATTATAAATAAGGTACCTAGGAAAGGAACTAAAAAATTATAAAAAAACGGGGATGTTAAAAATTCTTCCACTTCATTTTTCACTCTCCTTACATATATAATTATTTTTAAGAGTTTATACAGTACATTATCCCTATTTTCTACACATACATTTGTGTACATTAACTCTCCAAAATTTTCCCTATTGTAGTTAATTATAAATCAATATGTTAATAAATGTTATGTTATATTAAATTAGTTTTCCAAAATAATTACCCACTTAATAACAACAAAAAAAATGCACTGAAAACAGAACCAATAAAGGAACTGTAATCAGTGCATTCAGTATGTTTATTTTTTATTTTTTAATTTCTCAACAGCCATTTCCAATCTTTCAGGAATACGACCATAAGCCAAAGCATCATATACCTCTTTCTGTTCAACTCGTAAAGGTTCATAACTTGCTTCACCAATACTAATCATGTTTAAGGTATCAGCACCACTTACATAACTATATTTCTTCATACCAAGCTTTATTTTAAGTTCATCAAGCTTCCTTGCTGGGTTTACTAATTCATCATATTTTGTACGTGCTTCTCGAAGCTTTTCAAGATATGAAAGTTTTGCTTGTAATAGTTCCAACTGTATTGCTTCCATTTCCTTGTTTTTACTCGCTGAAATATTTCGGCTTTCAGCTTCAAGTTCTGCAAGAACCGCTTGAACATCTTCTGTTTTATATTCCTGAATCAATTGTACTTCTTTTTGCATATCTGCTAGTGTTGCTTGAAGCTTTTCAACTTCCACACGTTCAGCTTCATATGTTTCTTTTGAAATAGAACCCTTCAAAGTTTCCTTGTGAAGTTCTTTCAGCATATCAGCTTTAGCTTTAAGATCAAAAGAAAGTTCAAGAATTTCATTTTCTTTAGTTTCGAGTGCTTTCATGTAGGAAGCTTCTGTATTATCCACTTTATCTAATAGTCCATTCAGCTTTTTTAACATCTTCATAGTAATTATTCCCCTTTCCCTTCAAGTTTTTCAGTAAGCTTTGCAATTGCTTCAGTAAGTTTTGCCATATGTTGTTCAGATGTTAGTGGTACTGGCGGAAGGTTTTTAATTTCTTCAGCTTCAGCTTTTGCACGTGCTTCTTTTTCTAGCTTTCGTACTTCATCATAGTAAGCTGAAATATTTTTAAGTGGTTCAACACGTTCTTCAATTCGTTTCTGAATTGCTTGTCCTTCTTTTGATAGTTCAATTTGTAATTTTGGTAATTCGTACATTATTCAACATCCCCTTTAGTTTTTCTTTTTGTTAATGCCAACTGGTGCAGTCAATCTTGCCATTAGACTTGCTTTTCTTTGTTCCACATTTACCACAGTGGTTGTTCTGTTTGTATCCGATAAACCAAGTGCATCCATTCGTTGACGTTTATCAGCTTCAACTGCGTAAGAAAATACGTCCATGAAGAGATCGACTTCTTTTGGTGTTGGATTGGGTTTATACGGAATCTTCAGCAAGTGCTTTTTTAATTCTTGATAAGCCATAGCTTCATTAACTGGTATAACTGCATTTTGTAATTTACCTATATAGTCATTAAAATCAGGTTTTTCATGCCACGAATAATAAGATTTCGTCGAGATGGAATTTGCAGTACAAAAATCTTGTACAATAAAATTTCCCATCATCTTTACATTCACAATCTTCTTTGCAATTTCCACTTGTTGTGCTGATAAAGAAGCTGGTGGTTTAATTTCATTTACTAACCCTTCTACTTTCTGCATTGTTCTTTTCATTGCCATTGTCATACATCCCCTTTATTTAACGAGTAAATCTTTCTGTTTAACTTTAATGGTTGTGGTGTTTTTCCACTGGTCCATATAGTTCTGAACCTTGATAGTGTGTAGATTTGATTCCAGCAAATTGTTCAAAATCAATACACATCTATTTTCATTGGTAACTGGTTTATTCAGTTCCCCTTGCAATTCCTGAATATCAGAAAGAAGCTTTGCTTTTGCTTTACGTGCAAAACTTGCATAAGCGGTAAAATGATATTGTTGTTTGTCTAAAACATATTCAGTTGAATATTTAAAAGTAGCTTCTTTGACTTGTGCAGTTACTTCTGCAACTAATAGTGAAGTACTTGCTTTCTGTTCCTGAAGCGTACCGGCTTTAATTGTTGCTTTAATGTGCTTCAAGTTCTGCTTGATAACTTTCATTTGTTTGGCTGGACTTGGTTTGTGTGCTTTGTTTGGTTTTATTGCTTCCATATTTACCACTGGTTACACCCCTTTATTAATAACTGAATTTAATACTGCTATTTCAAGACCACCCACACCTTCTTCAGCAAATACATTTAATATTGCTTTTTGTGTTTGTGGTGTTAGTTCAGCAGTTCCAAGTTCAATTTTGGAAATAAGCGATTGATGTTTCCCCACACGTTCAGCAAGTTCTTCTTGTGATAGGTTTGTGATACTTCGTAAATGCTTGATAAGTTCTTTGTTCATTGTTCTCACTTCCTTGATTCCAGGTTCTTGAAATAAGAATTAGTAAGCATAAAAAAAGATGCTTCAGAAGAAGCACCTAATTTATTATTTACACTCTGCATCCTTTTGACTGTGTAAAATGGTTCTACATTGGTTGTATACTGCAATTGATTTTTGATGGAAAAACAATTTGCTGAAAAGCTTCAGGTATGTATCATTTCAACCTATAAACTTTTCTATATATAGGTTCTTGAAATAAGAATGAAGTACTACAATCATTAAAATTTTTCTGCAATTTTATTTAAGCAGCGATCACTATTTTAAATCTGAAAATAGCAGATACCCCCATTAATAATATTTATGGATATAGTTATATTGGTTATTTGTTATGTTAAAGAAATTTACACGGAACTAACTAAAACATTTTAAACAAGTATCGGGCAATCACGGTTCAGCTTATTTAAATATTTTTAATGAGTAGCTGAAAAGCTGAAGCATCCTGAATCTTCCTGAAGGGTAAAATTTGTGTTCAGATATATTACTGGCTAACCCCACGACAACAGACACCCCATCCCGCCATTGGGGAGGTGCTTCCATTTCTTGAATAATAATATTCAAATAAAAATAATAAATCATTATGTAAGTTGCTGAAGATGATTCACAAACAAATTAATTCAATTGCTTTCATCAGTTGCTTCAGTTGGTTCTGTACATCCTTCACACTGCACACAATCTTTTCAACCTTCTTCAATTCCTTTCAGGTTCAATTGCATCATGTTCTTCCATCCATTCAATACACACTGAAGAAGAAGCTTTAAACAACACATAAAGAAGCAATGCTTTCAAGTGGTACTGCATCATGTTCTTCTTTACTGCATCAGCATCAGAAGCTTCAGGTTCATCTGTATAGCGTGCTAACATACCACCCCCATAAATTTGTATATCCCACCTTTTTATGTACACCAGTACCCACCCTATAAATTGTAAGCAGTACCCCCATATAAATAATGGATGCAGTACCCACTGAAAAAGCACCAGCACCTATTCATTACTTGTTCAAATATCTTTAACGTGTTCATAACTTAACAATATTGACCATGATTATAAAGTATAGTAATATCAACACATCGGCTTTGTTCATAACTAATAGTCATAAGTGATTACTGAATTATACATAGAAATGGATTGATATATAAATGAAATATGGATATGCACGTGTATCAACATTAAACCAAGATTTAGAAACGCAATTACAAACTTTAAAAGCTGAAGGTTGCGAAGTGATCCGTTCAGAAAAGTTTACTGGTACGAAAACAGATAGACCACAATTTCAGGAACTGCTTTCAGTCTTATCTGAAGGTGATACGCTTGTAGTCACTAAATTAGACGTTAGCACGTAACACAAAAGAAGGTATTGAAGTTATAGAAATGTTATTTGCAAAAGGTGTAAAGGTTCATGTGCTGAATGTTGGACTATTAGAAGATACTTCAATGGGACGTTTCTTTCTAACTACTTTATTAGCAGTTGCTGAACTTGAAAGAAACATGATTGTAGAACGTACACAAGAAGGGAAAGCAGTTGCTAAACAGAACCCTGACTTTAAGGAAGGTAGACCGAACAAGTTTGAAGATAAACATATTAAACACGCTTTAAAGCTATTAGAAACTAATTCATATACACAAGTTGAAGCAATGACGGGTATAAGCAAAAGCACATTACAACGTCATAAGAAAAAGCAGAAGGGACTAGTTTAATAAACTGGTTTCTTTTTTTATGGATTATGTTAGTTCAATAAAAAAGTAAAAATGAAGTTGAATATTAATAATCAATTAAAACTGCCGAGTGTATTCCCTTTACACACATTTTCTTTTCCACGTGAACAGTCCATTTCATGTACTTTTCATCAATTCCCCACCAGTTCTATAAAGTGTGTCTAAATTGTGAACAGATAACCCCCTTCATAACCGCACACCACTGATAAATACCAGCTACACCCACACCATGACATTTAAAACACCGTGTAAAGCATTGATACATCCACCTTTATCAGCTACAACATGACATGAACATGACATTTACCATAACGGTTAAATGCTGATATATCAGTAATAGTTCAAGATCAAAAGATTCTTGTCAGGGGAAAAGCACCCCTTCCAAGATGATAAAAACAAATAAATATCTTTCTGCTATTATGCTGAACAATTGCACCTTCTTCAGCAATATTTCAGTAATGAAGCTGGTATATTTTTAATCATGTAAAGCGTTCTTTGCTTTACTCATTACGATGAAATATTTAGTTAAGAAGCCGTGAAAAAATAATCACTTTTTGTATATCTTCCTTTAAGGATGAACGCTACAACCCTTGATATATCAACGTTTCTGAAGAAATTAAGAACTTTTGATGTTCTTATTCATTTGTAGTATCGTTCTGTTTCAATGTCTGCATCTGAACCTTTTCTTGTTTTAGGCATGTAAGACAATAAGAAAGGATGATTTACATGCAGAAATTAGTACAAGAAACACATTACACAAAGGAACAATCAGAACATACGCAACAAACACCAGTACACATTGTTGATAGTATTATGGGTGCTGGTAAAACAAGTTGGTCAATTCAATTTATGAATGAAGCTGATCCAGATAAGAATTTTCTATATATCACACCATTATTATCAGAAACACAACGTGTTAAAGAAGGTGTAACTAATAGAAAATTTGCAACACCAGTACCAAAAGGGAAAAACAAAGGTAAATTTATCAATCTGAAGGAACTGATTGTAAATGACCGTGACATTGCATCAACACATGCTTTATTTCAGAAAGCAGATGAAGAACTAATTGATCTAATAAAAGCTGGGAACTATACCTTAATTCTTGATGAAGCAATGGAGGTTGTTGAAGAATGTAAGTTACTTAAAGATGATTTTCAGTGGTTGTATGATAGTGGGATGGTTAAAGTAGATAAAGATACTGGATTGATAAGTTGGAATAGAGAAGGCAAATATCAAGATACACGCTATAAAGATATTAAAACACTTGCAGAATCAGAAAATTTGTACTTCTTTGAAAACAAAGTGCTGTTTTGGACATTCCCTATTTCAGTATTTAAAGCATTCAAGGAAGTATATGTTATGACGTATCTCTTTCAGTGCCAACAACAAAAATACTATTACGATATGTATAACCTTGAATACAGTTATAAAGCTGTTCAGAAGCTACCAACTGGTGAATATACTCTGATAAACCATAAAAACAAAGAACCGTATGATAAAACGGCTATTAAATCGCTGATAAACATTTATGAAGGTAAATTGAATAATATTGGTGATGATAAGACTGCTTTTTCAAAGTCTTGGTCCGGTAAAAAACAGAACAAACACCTAATTGAAAAGTTGCAAAAGAATATCACCACATACTTCAAAAACAATGTTAAAACACCTACAGAATTAAATATGTGGACATGCTACAAAGCTTACGTGCCAAAGCTAAAAGGAAAAGGATACACAAAAGGATTTATTGCTTGTAATGCACGTGCTACTAATGCATTTAAAGAAAAAGAATCACTTGCATATACAGTAAATCGCTTTATGAATCCCTATGAAAAGAAGTTCTTTATTTCCAAAGGTGTTGAAGTGAATGAAGATATGTGTGCACTATCTGAACTTATTCAGTGGATTTGGAGAAGCCAGATAAGGGACGGCAAGCCAATAAACCTGTATATCCCATCAAAGCGTATGAGAACTCTTCTTAAAGATTATTTAGAAAGCGAATGGTGATGTTTAACCAACATGATATTTATAAACAAAAAAAGTCGTTTCCCAGTATTTTAAGGAATCGACTTTTCTAATTGAATTGTTTCACTATGTAATAAAAAAATAGTTGAAGTTCGGTCAATCATTCACTTGTTATTGATTCTTTTTCTTGTGTTTCTAATTCTGATGAAATATCGATTTCTAGTTTAACTGAACCATTTTGGTGTACCTTTAGCTTTTCCCAAAATGTTTTCATTGCAGTTACATACTTTTCAAATGATATTTTATCGACACTTAATACCTCTTTCATATTGGTCGTACGATACAAGTTCATAAGTTTAGCCGTAGTTGCTGTTTCAAAGTATTCAGGGTGTATCTTGTGTAATGCCTTCGCCGATGTTCCACTACCATGCTTAAACGTATTCGATATTAGATTACATTCACGAATTGTTTCCCATATTTCCGTTTCCACGATAGGTACTTCAATCCCACTGTCCTCTATAACGCCAAACAAATCATCCCATTCAGAAATTTCTTTCGTAGGCATAGTAAAGGTTAGTTTCATTTCTTGCAGAACATTCCGTAAAGCCCCAAATTGACTATAAAACTCACCATAATCTTCTTCCTTGTCTAAAGTGAATTTAATTTGATTTATGTATTCGTTATGATGATGTGTCATTTCTTCAAACAACCACTTTCGCAACTGCTGTTCAAATACCTGATAAAGATTGCTTAATGACATTAGAACAAATTGATAGTGCATAAGTGATTGTTCTTGCATACGGTCAGCTACATAACCTTCAATTTGTTCATAGTATTCGCTACCATCATCGTATTCGTGATTGTAATTGTTTGGAATGGTTTCATTAGCTTCAATTAAATATAAATCAGCAATCTTTTTAGGGTTTTCCTTCACATCTTTATACATTGCATCATACGTACGATTGTAGGTTTCTAGCAGTACATCATATATGCGAGTATATGAATCTTTGATGTACGGATTAAAGTACAATTTGAAGAAGACTTCTCGCTTTTCAATATTAGGGTTTTGCGGTCTACATGTGCATTTATGCTTTTTCTTTCCCATTTGAACACTACCTTTCAATTAGAGTGGCTTATAATCATTATCAGCTACCAATTAAAGAAAAGCTAATAAAGTGACCACTAATCTATTTAAATTTACCTAGTGGTCTTCTGGGTTACCTGAAGCGTATTGTTTATTGCTTAATTACACCTTAAAACAAAGTCGGTACAGAACTATGTACAAAATTTCCTTTGTGCCACTAAAAGTAATTACAATTATTTCTTATAACAATTAACGCACTGTTTCTTCCACTGATTATCAGCTTTTAACCAACGTTTCCTACCACAAGTTATACAAGGGATCATAACCTTGTCCAATACATATTTCATTGATTTTACATCTAACTTAAATTTCTCATCATCCGTAGACGGATTTGGTAATTCAACTATTAATTTCTTTTCTAGACAACACAAACATAATATTTCATTTTTCCATTCTCTATATTGAATTATGCTTATTGATTCAGATTTTCTTATTCCACATTCCGCACATGCTTTTTCATTCAATTTCATTTCATTTCGACGTTCTTCTATCTTTTCATAGTATGAAACACCAGTCATATGATGACCACATTTATAGCAGTCTATTTCAGATGATTTATCTATTCGTTCCTGAAAGTCATAACTAAAGATTCCTTTTCTATCGGTATTACCTCCATCAGGACTCATTTCATAAGAAACTGTTGTATCAAAACCGCAAGAATTGCAAGGAATACTGAAGATTTTGGTTCGACAATCAATACAAGTACATGGTTTACCCCACTCACAATTTGGCATACTTTACACACCACCGTTCTTAAATTTCATCTACACTTCCATTCCAGTTACAGTGTAGGAATACGAACCAAAATTAATTTATAGCTTCAGCCAATCGCGAATTTCTTTTATTCCCTTATAAGTTTTTGACCAAGCATTATTTTCTTCTAAAAATTCAATTCCTTTCATTGTTATCTTTGCAGAACCAAAGCTTACATAATAAACAGTATTATCAGCATATTGTACCCCAATACTTTTAGCATACCCTTCATCCTTAATTAGTACAGCGATTTCCCCCCACTGTTCAAAATCCAAATCATAATCCATTTTTTTCGGTTCATTTCCTTGTTCCAATTCCTTTAAGATACTGTAAATTAACTTCTTTCTATTCATCTTCTACACTCACCTTTCAAATAATAATTCGACATAATGTGATACAAACCCTTTAATTATGGTGAAATATTCCATACTAAGAATTATGTCTGATGTTTCACCTAGTGTTGTTATAGGTCTGTAAGACAAAATAAAACAATAAAAAGGTGGATATTAAAATGAAAAAAGAATTAAACATACAACTGGATACACACATGGAATTAATACAAGAAGTGGCTTTCAAATCTTTAGATGGAATTAAAGTAAGTGAAATTAAAGAATTACGCTACACATGTAAAAAAGATGAAATTGCGTTCTTCAACAAGATCAAATTGAAATTCATCCTTCATCTTGGTTTTTTAGGCTTAGAATATAAAATAACTCATGAAGTCGAACCTATTTTATTCAGCTATATTAGATACTTACTACATGAACTTCCAGTGGAAAATTTAGATAGTGATGATAAATTTCATCTTTCAATAAATTAAGTTGCCGAAAAGGGAATCTACCAATAATGGTGGTTCTCTTTTTTATTTATTTCTTCATGTTTACTTGCATTATTTCAGTGTTTCCCACAACATGAAGCCAGAATTGAGGACAACGGCTTGGTGCAAAAATGACTGCCTACATTTCAGAAACTAAATTAATAGAATCTGAAATATAGACAGCCACTTGCTTATATGTATTTTCATGAATCCGTCATTTTGAGGTAATCCGTATATATGCCCTTGTTAAATGTGATTCTTTCAAATCAATACACATAGTTTCTACTTCTGCCCCTGAAACGTCTTGTAATCCGTCTACATGCCTTCTGCGTGTATCGTAAATGCTTATTCTACTGTTGTGAGAAACTCGGCAACAATTACAATGTATTATGTATTCTGCATAGCCGTAACTAATCAGACCTTCCACACCTGACCTTTAATGGTTGTCAGCACCATTCAGACACAATAGCAAACAAGGATACTATTATTTGTGTCCTAGACTTAATTATTGCATCGGCTAAGTCATAACCTATCAAGGTTTGATTTACAACGTATTAGTTGGCTTTCCACGTTGGATATACCTAAAAAGTGTGCACTTAATAAGCCTTGCTAATCTCAATTTTTTTCGATAAAATTAAGGCAAGATAAGGTATATCGTATTAAGTTTATTGTCAGTGAACGTGAGTTCGATTTACTATTAGTCACCTATTGCGAGTAGGTGGCTTTTTTATTTTTGTTACTCATTGTCATTTAAAATTGTTAAAGATAATTTCTTAATTTATCTGATACATCAGTTAATTCAGTATGTAGATATTTGGTCGTTACAGACAAATCATTGTGTCCTAGTGCTTTTGAAACCAATAACAAATCATTGGACTTCGCATATAAGTTTTTTGCGAATCCACGTCTTAATGCATGTGGATTTATATTTTTAATTCCGTACTTAACTGTGTAATTTCTAAGTTGCTTTTGAATTGAATTAGACGTAACGGAATTGGTTGTTGGCTTTCCTTTAATCGTGATAAACAAGTTATCATTAACTTCTTTGTATTCATCTCTTATCAGATCATTCTGCTTCATCATAATTTGCAGTAGAACAGACATTTGTTCATCTAAAGGTAAAATTAATCCTTTATGATTCTTCATGACTTCTCCGTCAAGTTGTAGTCTTTGATTAACAAAATCAACATGTTTTTCTTTCATTCGTGCAATAGTTCCAATCCTTAATCCACAACGATACATCAATAAAATTGCAGTGGCATTCCTTAAATCAAGAAATTTTGTATAGTCAAGAACAGACAAAAGTAAATTCACATCTTCATCTGTTGCACCTTCTTTAATTTCAGTATCCACTTTTATATTTACTGACCGCCAAAACTTATTCGTGAACCATCCATTATCAAAACAACGTCCCAGAAATGCTTTGAAACACTTTAAACGTGTTAATTTAGTTGTATTTTTGACGTTCATCTGTTCCAGCCAAGAATAAATTACATCGCTAGTTATATCTATCAGATACACAACATTTGTATCTCTGATAAAGTAATGAACGATTGTACGATAGTCATACAACGTTCTTTCACGACAACCACTAACTTCAAGTTGCTTTAGAATTACTGACAATGCTTGTTCAATTGTCATATCATTACGTTTTTCTTTTCGCTTTTTAACCTGAATTAACGGTTGTTCAATTTGGATATCAAATATCCCTTTCTTTTTGGTCAAAGAAAAAAGCACCTCCACCTACAATTCATTAGTACAGAAACTCGACTGACCGAGTACTGTAACATTGAATCATAAGCGAAAGTGCTTATTTCTCTAAGTATAACGTTAAAAAATGGACGTCCCAGGAGGGATTCGAACCCCCGACCGACGGCTTAGAAGGCCGTTGCTCTATCCTGCTGAGCTACTGAGACATGATGTCATCTCTATATAAACTATATTAAGGACAATATTTATTATATGTGCTTTAAAGCATAATGTCAACATTAATTTTACTATGAAGGCAAGGTTTGCCTCATCATTAAAATTATATGATTTCACATTTCCCTTTATGCCATTTCTCAAAACTACTTTTGCTAATCATAACAGATTTTTTACTAAAATAATCAAAAACAAAAAACTGGAAGATCCTAAAATGTTTAAAGATGAAGTAGTAGCCGTAACTGGTGGTACTCTAGGGATTGGCAAAGGCATTGTACTTGCATATGCGTGCCAATGTTGTAATTGCCAGTATAAATAAAGAATTATTGGAGCAAGGTTATTCTGTTTTTTTGTTCAAACAGTTATTACGAAAGAACAAGACATTGTCTCATTAATGCAAAAAGCAGTTGATCATTTTGGTACTATCCATATTTTAATAAATAATGCAGGGAAATTTCAACATAAATCTCTTTACGACGTAACTTTGGATGAATGAAATGATTTGATTCAAACAAATTTAATGAATGTACACGCACTGAGATGTCAGAGCCCCATTCCGAAGCCTATGCAGCAACAAAAGGTGGGATTGTCGCATTAATACATGCTTTAGTACGATCGTAGGTCCAGATAATATTACCGTTAATTGTATTTCACCTGGTTGGATTGAAACAGGTGATTATGAACAGCTTCGTCACATTGATCACGAGAAGCATTTATTGGGGCATATAGGCGTGCCTGAAGACATTGCACAAGCTTATTTATACTTAGCAAGCCCAACGAATTATTTTGTCACTGGCATTAATCTAACTGTCGATGGTAGGATGACGAAGAAAATAATGTATGAAGAATAATTAGATTCACTTCTTTCATATCTGGAAGCACCTCAGAGTATTCTACATTAGAAAGAATATTAGAAGGAGTGGTTTACATTGTTCCCCTATCAATACGGAAATTATGGAAATCCTTTAAGTGCGTTCTATAATGCCCCTAACACTCAATATACTGCACCGATTCGCCATTTTTTGAAACCTTCGAACGATAATCGGCGCTGTATTAGTAAAGCTGAAGCTGATTTTATGGCAATGAATCGTTTATTATGGATGGAGCACGTCAATTGGACGAGGATGACGATTATAAGTATTGTTTTTGGCTTACCTGACTTACCGTTTGTGCAGGAACGATTGCTACGAAATGCGACGGACTTAGGCAATTGTCTACGTCCATTTTACGGTGACCAAATTGCTGATCGTTATGCTGAACTGATTAAAGAACATCTTATTCTTGCAGCCCAGTTAGTGACTGCAGCTGCTAAAGGGGATGCAGCAACAGCAGAGGCAAAAGAAAAGGAATGGTATCGTAATGCTGACGAAATTGCAATATTTTTGAATCAAATAAATCCATACTTGAGTGTAGAGGCAGTGCAAAAAATGTTCTATACTCATTTAGCTTTAACAAAAAAGGAAGCCGAGACAATGATTCAGAAAAACTATCAAGCAGATGTACAAATTTTTGATGTCATTGAGGCAGAGGCACTTGCTATGTCGGATATGATTGCTAGTGCCATTGTGATGCAATTTTGTTATCTTTTTTATTAATGCTATTAATAAAACCAGCACTTTTGACAAAGTTATTTTGTTAACGGAGCTGGTTTTTCATTTCCAATATTGGTGAAAAAATTCTAGCCTTTTTATTCTTAGAATAATGAGCTATTGGATGAATTCCTTGTATCGTTTCTTTCACAAAAGGAGCTAGTGTATTGCTTGTAATGTTAATGCTAACACGTTGCAACTGCCATGGCATATGGCTTATATCTATGCGTAATAAGGAATTTTTCCATGTTGACCAAGAATGATAACGTTCCACTAACCATTTTTCTAAGGTAGAACTAATTATTGCACTAGAAATCGGTTGATAGGAAATCTGCAATCTTTCATCCAGTGCTCCATGATATAAACTTGTAAAAGAAAAATTGTTACCTCTTTGTTTTAAAGATATTTTTGAATGTCGATATGATAGACTGCCCTTTGTAGCTATTTGTACAATAAAACGATTCGTAACATCTAAGTTAAAAAAATAGATACCTTTCATGCCGTTATATGTAACATATGTGCGGACATTAAGCTGTAAATAGGAATCCATCCCAGGAAATGGTGGTAGAAATCTCAGGCGTTGTCCTTTTACTTTAAAAAGGACAACACTAAGCCAAGCTTTATTATTATAGAGATCCAGTTGCAATTCTTGAGGGATGTACGGCTCTATCTCATTAGGTGATATTGGCCAATGTAGAAACACCACATCTTGCCATATTTGCGTCATAATCCACGGTTTGCTCCACATAAAATAACTCCCTTCTGTAGTAAAATTCTTTCCTACAAAGGAGTTATTCAAACTATAATGACTATTTTTGTTCTGAATCGAACGTTTCTTTTTCAACATATCGGTAATATAAATTGCGTAATTCGGATTCTTTATAATTGCCTAAATGACTTTTAAATTGAGGATGAACTAAAATTCCATGATCTCGAAGTTGCTTAACAAACCAACCTTTTGAATACTTATGCACTTTACACATTCTCCTTCACTTATATTCATACATAGCGTATGCTCAGGAGTTTTGTGTGGTTACGGCTTATTGCATAAAAAAAACGAAGGAATTTATCCCTCGTTTTTAACTTATGTGCCACAAAAAGTACGATATGGTTGATTAGACAGAGTTGGCAATGTTGCATACTCCTGTTGCTCCTTCGTATGTGCAAAAGGATGCGCAAGGGCATTCAGTAATCGTTCCATTACACTGTAGTCTCCCTGTTCAACAGCAGCCTCTAATGCTTCTTCCACACGGTGATTTCGTGGAATTACTGCTGGATTATGATCACGCATTAGTTGTTGAGACATGTCTGTTGTTTCCTGTTGTCTTTCACGTCTTGCAAGCCAGTTCTGATGCCATTCTTTAAATTCTTTTGTACTAAATAACTTTGATTCATCTAATTTATCGAAGGTTAATGCGATAAATGTATTCGTATAGTCTGCCTGATACTGCTGCATTAACTTTAGAAGCTCTTCAATTAATACTTCGTCCTGATCTTCTTCGTTAAATAGTCCAAGTTTTGCCCGCATACCTGCTAACCAATTGGCATAATACAACTGAGAATATTGTTGTAATGCGTCTTGAGCTAGGTTTATGGCATCTTCTTGATTTTCATGGATTAACGGTAATAATGATTCAGCAAATCGTGTCAAATTCCACGCTCCAATATTAGGCTGGTTAACATAAGCATAACGACCTTGTCGATCAATCGAGCTAAATACTGTCGCTGGATCATAGATATCCATGAAAGCGCATGGACCGTAATCAATTGTCTCACCACTAATGGCCATATTATCTGTGTTCATGACACCATGAATAAAACCAACTAGCTGCCATTTTGCAATGAGAGATGCTTGCTTTTTCATGACTTCCTGAAGTAGGTAAAGATAACGATTTGGGGCTTCATCAGCATTGGAAAAATGACGTACCAAAGCATAATCTGCCAAAGCTTTGAGCTCCTCCTCAGTTCCCCAGTTTGCAGCATATTGGAAAGTTCCGACTCTCAAATGACTGCTAGCAATACGAGTTAAAACTGCACCAGGAAGCTCGGTTTCACGGAGGATCGTTTCGCCTGTAGTCACGACAGCTAGACTTCGAGTGGTCGGAATGCCGAGTGCATACATAGCTTCACTTATAATATATTCTCGCAGCATTGGGCCAAGTGCTGCTCTGCCATCTCCACCTCGGGAATAAGGCGTTCTCCCTGAGCCTTTAAGTGCAATATCAAATCGTTCATGATTTGGTGTTATTTGTTCACCTAATAACAATGCTCTTCCATCTCCAAGCATATTAAAATGACCAAATTGATGCCCAGCATAAGCTTGTGCAATGGGTGTGCCACCAGTTGGGCAATTGTTACCTGCAAAAATCGCGACCGCTTCTTCGTTTTGCAAAGCATCGATGTTCAATCCAAGTGACTGTGCGACCGGCTCATTAACCATTATTAATTTTGGTGAGCGAACTGGATTTAAAGTGAGTGATGTATAAAAAATGCTTGGTAGGCGAGTATAGCTATTATCAAAATTCCATCCTATTGTATTGTCCATGTTTTCTCCTTTGTTCGTTTACAGTTATTTTTTCTTCTTCATCATAAACAATTCATAGCCATTTTTTCCATTTAGCCCTTATAAAACAAAAACGCTTTGAGTTTATTAAAACTTAAGCGTTTTTGTTCCATCATTTCCGTATAAACTTGTGAGTGGAAATACAATTATTATCATTCGTAATGAACTTTACTTCAAAATACGTATCTTCAATCTCGACAAGGGCAAAGCTTTTTTCTTTACGACCACGTGGTTTTAATAAGCTCCCCGGATTTAAAAATAACACATCCTCAATCATTTCAGCACCAAGAATATGAGAGTGACCAAAACATGCAATTTGTGCGTCTACCTCTTTGGCACGATATGATAATGACAAGATTGAAGTTTTAACATTGAATAAATGACCATGTGTTAGAAAGACTGTTACGTTCCCTATATCGAATACTGCTTCATCCGGAAAGGCTTGATCGATATCACAATTTCCTCGTACTTTCTTCATGCCATCTAGTGCTTTATGTGAGAATGGAAGCTCACTATCTCCACAATGAATGAAAGTATCGACATTTGGGTAAAAGTCACGAACTTTTTCAATCACATTACTATCGCCATGTGTATCACTCATGACCAGTATTTGCATGGATATCACCTCTTATTTTATAAGATTCGGCAATTGTTCCTTCAACTTACGAATCGCATTCCCACGATGGGAAATTGCTCCCTTTTCTTCGGCTGTTAGTTCAGCCATCATACGATTTAAGCTTGGTACGAAGAAGACAGGATCATAACCAAATCCATTTGTACCACGTTTTTCGTGTGCAATGACACCTTCACAAGTACCAAAAACTGTTGTCGTTTCAAAATCAGGGCCAGCAATAGCAATGCAACAGCAGAAGCGTGCTGTACGCTTTTCATCTTCGACATTTTTTAGGTTTTCTAATAGCTTAACCATGTTTGCTTCATCATCATGGTCACCAGCATAACGTGCAGAATAAACACCAGGCTCACCATTTAATGCGTCAACAGCTAAGCCACTATCATCAGCAATAACAATTGTGCGTAGCTCTTTTGCCAAAGTTTCTGCCTTTATGATTGCATTTTCCTCAAAGGTAGTGCCTGTTTCTTCTATTTCCATTTCTGATGCAACATCAAACATCGTTACTACTTCATAGCCAAGTGGACCAAATAATGCTTCGAAATCTTTTGCTTTTCCTTTATTTTTAGTGGCAATCACTACTTGATTCATGTTATTCATTTCCTCCCACTTTGTTAGCCAATTCACCTAATGTCTCTTTTTGAAGTGCAATCAATTGTTGAATGCCCTTTTCACCTAACGCCAGCAGTTCATTTAATTCTTCACGAGAAAACGTTGCTTCTTCGCCTGTCCCTTGTAGTTCAACAAATTGACCTGCTCCTGTCATAACGATATTCATATCTACGGCAGCAGCGACATCTTCAACGTAGTTTAAGTCTAAAACTGCCCCTTGATCCTCTACAATACCAACACTTGTTGCAGCTAAATAATCTGTCACTGGGAATTTTACTAGTTGTTTTTCTTCTGCAAGTTTGGCAATTGCTTGTGTCATCGCTACAAATGCTCCTGTAATTGAGGCTGTACGTGTGCCTCCATCTGCTTGAATCACATCACAATCAATCCATACAGTACGCTCACCAAGTGCTTCTAGGTCAACGACAGCACGTAATGCACGCCCAATTAAACGTTGGATTTCCATTGTACGGCCATTGACTTTGCCACGAGATGATTCGCGCGCTGTACGCTGTGCTGTTGCACGAGGTAGCATCGAGTACTCTGCAGTAATCCAACCTTTGCCTTGTCCACGTAAAAACCCAGGAACCTTATCCTCAATCGTTGCTGTACAAATTACTTTTGTATTGCCTACTTGAATTAAAACTGAGCCTTCTGGGTGTAATAGATACTCACTATCTATTTTCACAGGACGCAGTGCATCTACATTTCTTCCATCAAATCTTGTCATCATTTTTTCCTCCTAAAAACTTTCGCGCCCTCATCTTACCATAATTTTAACCTTCAAAAAAGTGCATGGTCCGTTATGTAAAATGCTAAAAACGGCAAAAATCAGCCTAGCACCATTGCTAAGCTGATTTTTTATTTTAATGTAATACGTTTTATATTAAGAGTACCTTGCTCAAGCCAATTTTCAGCAATCGAACGGAAAATTGGAACAGAACCAGTTGCATAAAATTTATGAGCAGGTACTGCATCTGGGTCAGCCAAAGTGCCATTATACGCAAGCATTTCTTGAACATCCTTCGCTGTTTCCTCTGCGGAAGATAGTACAAAAACTTCTTCTCCGACAACAGTTTCAATTTGTTTTTGTAATATTGGATAATGCGTACATCCTAATATGACTGTATCAAATTGTTCATTTTTCAACGGCTTTAAGCCTTCTTCAATTAATTTATTTGCAAATTCACCTTTATATTCGCCACTTTCTACAAGTGGTACGAATGTTGGACATGCTAGTGGAATAATATGTGTTGACGTATTCAATGACAGTAATGCTTCCTCATACGCCCCACTTTTAATTGTTCCTTCTGTTGCAAGCACAACGACTTCATGTCGCTTCGTTTTCTTTACAGCTGCACGTGCGCCAGCATTAATAACGCCTAGTACCGGAAAAGGCATATTTCTTTGTAAACTTTCGAGTGCTACTGCAGTCGCTGTATTACAAGCAATGACGAGCATTTTGATATTCATTTTCTCTAGTGCTTTTGCCATTTGCCAAGTGAAATTTCGTACTTCCTGACGAGTTCTCGGACCATACGGACATCTTGCTGTATCACCAATATAATAGATCGTTTCGTTTGGTAATCGCTTCATTATTTCTTTTGCTACGGTTAAACCGCCTACTCCTGAGTCAATAACGCCTATCGGGGCATTCATACTTTCCGCCTCAATCCTGTTTCATGTGTACATGTAGTTTTTCTAAATAGCTTGATAATTGAGCGACTTCTTGTTCGTTAAAACCAACAAGCTTCTCTTGCAAATATTGCTGTCTTTTTTCAATTACTTCTTGAATAATACGTTCGCCCTTTTCGAGAAGATGAACAACAACGACACGACGATCATTTTCGTCACGCACACGCTTGACTAATTCATTTTTCTCCATTCGGTCCACTAAATCTGTTGTTGTACTAAAAGCTAAGTATAATCGGTTTGACAAGTCGCCAATTGTTATATCTCCAAGCTCTTCTAACCACTGTAATGCAACAAACTGTGGCGGCGTAATCATATATTGTGAAACAATTTCTCTTCCTTTTTGTTTCACAATCGCCGCTATATAGCGTAATTCCTTTTCAACCGTTGCAACGGTTTCAGGTGAGTGCTTTGTTACTTCATCCGACATATAACTATTTCACTCCTAAAAATACGTTGAATAGTTCTATTTTGTCGTTTTTTTTCTAAAATAGCAAGTGTCCATTTAGTCTAATTTGAATTCTTCTAAGCGTAACAGCTCAATTAACGCTTGAGATCGATTTGTTACACCTAACTTTTGAATTGTATTGGAAATGTGATTTCGCACTGTTTTTTCACTAATACCAAGTTGCTCTGCAATATCCCTCGTTGTTTTTTCAGCTAATAAAAGCGCAAATATTTCACGTTCTCGGTTCGTTAAAAGAGAACGATGATGAGAGCCATTCATTTTCAGTTACACCCTCCTCCCCCGCACGTATTGTAACTTATGTTAAGGAATGAGGAGCGGTGACGGCTATTTTCATGAATATCACGTGTTTCCTTAAAAAATTCGGAAATTGCTTCCTTAAATTTGTGGATTTTATGTAAAAACGGCTTATCACCAAAAGTTAGGGATGGCATTTGTTAAATCGTATGCCATTTATCTAAGCTGATTTCCGTTCCGACTGGGCTACTTCTTGGTGATCAACGTCACAGATGAGACCCTGACGAAGGCTCAAAGCATCACGTCCTGTGATAACGCCTTCGTGATCAACATCCTTTTGGCCAAGCCGCTCATCGGACCCCCAGTCGGAAATCACCCCCACGTTATGGTGAGCCTGTAAAATTGCAATTTCAACTGCGAAATCACCACTTTTATTCATTTCACCGAGTGAACTTCCTCAATTAAATGGAACATATCACTGTCACTAAATTGCTACAGACAATTAACTTTCGCAATTTGCTTCAATATTAAATAAACACTAAACTTGCTAAGTGAGTCTTTGCTTCTTCAGATAAAGGTACACTTTTCCCAGTTCGAGGATCCATTTGTACAACTGTACCACGGCCCGTAAAGCAAACCTCATCATGTTGATTTTTTGCTAAGTAATGAATATCCATTGATGCATTTCCTACTTTCGCTATCTTCGTATAAATTTTTAGTACATCATCAAAGAAAACTTGCTTCACGTAGTCACACTGTAAGTCTGCTACTATCGGAATACCGTCCACATTTTCATCAATTGCTGATGGCATTAGAATGCCTAAATGGCGAAAATAATCGATTCGTGCCTGTTCAAAATATGTAAAGCTAACTGTATTGTTCATATGACCGAACATATCCGTTTCTGAAAAACGTACACGCACCTCAGTATAAAATGAAAAATCCTTTGCCCATTCCTGAAAATCTTCGATATAATTTGCTTTCATCTTAGCCATCCCCCTAATTTTCATTTGCTTCCTCCTAAAAGTACAAATGGAGTTAGCGAATCAAAATGAATACATATTCATTATAAAGGAAAATACTATATTATCATAGAAAATTCAGACTTTTTCTCAATTTATCAACAAACTTCCTTATCTTCGGTGCCAATCGACTATCCTTATTCAATCATTAGCCCAATGCCTAAGCTGTATTTGTAGAAACCAACTAGTTTTACTGACAACGGGAAGCTTCTTCAAATGCTCTGCTGACTGACTGCCAGGTCTCCTCGTTTCGTTGTCATAAACACAGTTAGCATCTTGATCTTGATCTCCTAGTTAATGAACTCTTGTAGTTTATTAATCTTTATCGAATAATGCCCCTTAAGATAGCACTTCCTATAAAACATAAAAAAACTCCCTCACACATTGAATGTAAGGGAGTTTAGCTTGTACTATTAGTCTACGAAGTGGTCAGAACCGAAGAAGTTACGGAACATTTGCACTGTAGTTGCACGGTTTAATGATGCGATAGATGTTGTTAAAGGAATACCTTTAGGACAAGCAGCTACACAGTTTTGTGAGTTACCGCAGTTTGCAAGGCCACCATCGCCCATAATTGCATTTAAACGTTCGTCTTTAATCATTGCACCAGTTGGGTGAGTGTTGAATAGACGTACTTGTGATAACGGTGCTGGTCCGATGAATGAAGCTTTTTCAGACACGTTTGGACACGCTTCCATACATACACCACAAGTCATACATTTAGATAATTCATAAGCCCATTGACGTTTACCTTCTGGCATACGTGGACCTTCACCTAAATCATAAGTACCATCGATTGGAACCCATGCTTTAACTTTTTTAAGTGCGTTGAACATACGTTCACGGTCAACTTGTAAGTCACGAATAACTGGGAATGTTTTCATAGGCTCAAGGCGAACTGGTTCAGTCAATTGATCAATCAGTGTTGAACAAGATTGACGTGGACGGCCATTGATAACCATTGAACATGCACCACAAACTTCTTCAAGACAGTTCATGTCCCATGCAACTGGTGTTGTTTTTTCACCATTTGACATAACTGGATGCTTTTGAATTTCCATTAAAACAGAAATGACGTTCATACCATGGCGGTAAGGAACTTCGAATTTCTGCCAGTAGCCATTGCCACCTTGTGTATCTTGACGTAAAATTTCAACTTTTACCATTCTTCCAGTATTAGCTGCGATATCCATAATTCTTAGTCTCCTTTCGCAGAGTAATCACGTTTACGTGGTGGAATTAATGAAACGTCGACTTCTTGGTACGTGATAATTGGATCACCAGTAGTTGGGTCAAATTTCGCCATTGTAGTTTTTAAGAACTTCTCATCATCACGATTCGGGAAGTCAGGCTTATAGTGTGCACCACGAGATTCGTCACGTAATAATGCACCTTTTGTCATTACTTTCGCTAGGTAAATCATATTTTTCAACTGACGCGTAAAGTGACCACCTTGGTTACTCCATTTTTGTGTATCGTTGATGTTAATGTTTTCCCAACGTTTTTGGAATTCATCAAGTTTTTTCAATGTATCTTGAAGTTGATCGTTGTAACGTACTACTGTCATAGTAGCAGTCATCATTTCACCAAGCTCTTTATGAAGTAAGTAAGCGTTTTCTGTGCCATCCATTTTCATGATAGCATCCCATTTCGCTTGTTCTTCTTTTACGCGAGCATCGAAAATTTCCTGTGGAAGATCTTCAGCATGCTTTTTAAGATGTTTAACATAATCAACTGCGTTTGGACCAGCAACCATACCACCATAGATAGCAGATAATAATGAGTTCGCACCAAGACGGTTTGCACCATGTTGAGAGTAATCACATTCACCTGCTGCAAATAAACCAGGAATCTCAGTCATTTGGTTGTAGTCAACCCATAATCCACCCATTGAGTAGTGAACTGCTGGGAAAATTTTCATTGGTAATTTACGTGGGTCATCACCTACGAATTTTTCGTAGATTTCAATGATACCACCAAGTTTTATATCTAATTCATGTGGATCTTTATGAGAAAGATCTAGGTATACCATGTTTTCGCCGTTGATTCCAAGTTTTTGGTTTACACAAACGTCGAAAATTTCACGTGTTGCAATATCACGTGGTACTAAGTTACCATATGCAGGGTATTTTTCTTCTAAGAAGTACCAAGGTTTACCGTCTTTGTAAGTCCAAATACGTCCACCTTCACCACGAGCTGATTCTGACATTAGACGGTTTTTGTCGTCTCCAGGAATAGCTGTTGGGTGAATTTGAATGAACTCACCATTCGCGTAAGTAGCACCTTGTTGGTAAACGATAGAAGCAGCAGAACCTGTATTAATTACAGAGTTTGTTGTTTTACCGAAGATAATACCAGGGCCACCAGTTGCCATAATAACAGCGTCTGCACGGAATGATTTAATTTCTTCTGTACGCATATCTTGCGCTACGATACCACGACAAACGCCGTCAGGATCAACTATTGCACCAAGGAATTCCCAGTGCTCATATTTGTTAACTAAACCAGCTACTTCGTGAGAACGAACTTGCTCGTCTAGCGCGTATAGTAATTGTTGACCAGTTGTCGCACCAGAGAATGCTGTACGGTGGTGAAGTGTACCACCAAAACGACGGAAATCAAGAAGACCTTCTGGAGTACGGTTGAACATAACACCCATACGGTCCATTAAGTGAATAATACCAGGTGCTGCATCACACATACCCTTAACTGGTGGTTGGTTCGCTAAGAAGTCCCCACCGTATACTGTATCATCGAAGTGAATCCAAGGAGAATCCCCTTCACCTTTTGTATTTACCGCACCATTAATTCCGCCTTGCGCACATACAGAGTGTGAGCGTTTTACAGGAACTAATGAGAATAAATCAACTTCAGTACCAACTTCAGCTGCTTTAATCGTTGCCATCAGACCAGCTAGACCACCGCCGACAACAATTATTTTGCTTTTCGCCATGATTATTTCTCACTCCTCTTAAAAAATTGCAATGATTGAATGGACTCTATAGTAACTTCTATTAAATTATACGAAAGATAAAATAGCAGCCACACCAACTACACTTAGAATTACGAAAATAATGTTTGTTACATAAGTAGCAACCTTTTGAGACTGAGGAGATTGTGTAATACCCCAGCTTACTAGGAATGCCCATAAACCGTTTGATAAGTGGAAAGTTGCTGATAAAATACCAACAATATAGAATCCAAGCATTAGTGGATTCGATACGATATCTGCGATCATATTGAATTCAACATCTGCACCTAACGCTTTTTGGATACGCGTTTGGAAAATATGCCATGCAATGAAAATCACTAAGAATACACCAGTGAAACGTTGTAATGAGAACATCCAGTTACGGTATGTACTGAAACGCCCTGTGTTTGGTGAAGCAGTGAATGCAATGAAGACACCATAGAATGCGTGGAACAGTAATGGGATATAAATAACTACCCACTCAATTACTAACAGAAGATTGTGTGGAATTAAATCCATCTTACTTACTGCATCATTGTAAGCTTGTTCACCACCAACAGCAGTGAAGTTCATTGACAAGTGGAACATCAGAAACAGACCTACTGGAATGACACCAAGTAGAGAATGTAAACGACGCCATAAAAACTCTCGATCTTTCGACAAGACTGTTACCCCCCTTAGTACTTAAAATAGCACAACAAAAGAAGTCATCATTTTGTAAATGATACCTCATTGACTGTGTATTTCATCATGGTACAATATTATGACATGTTTATTGTACTCTCAAGAGCTACGAGCGTCAAGGTAACTTGGAGTTTTTCATAGCCCTTATTAAAGAAACAATCTAGTACGTGATGCATCATTTTTTCTCGAAAAATCTACCTTTACTTTATTGAGGTTAAATTTTAAGAAAATTCTAAGAAAGAAGGATTTCAATGTTAAACACTTCATCTCCTACAATCTCATCATTTGGCTATGAGATAATTCGCGATCATATTCTATCTACTATTCTTGGCAAACATGAAGATGATGTCCTTTATTGGGCAGGAAAAGAGCTTGCTAGAAAGTTCCCTTGTAGAAGTCAAGATGAAATTATCGCATTTTTCGCAGATGCCTGTTGGGGTAATTTAGAGCTTATGAAAGAATCAAAGGATGGACGTATATTCCTATTGACAAATGATCCAACAATTTTACAAATCGGTTTGCGTAGCTTTAGACTTGAAGCAGGATTTATAGCTGAGCAAATCCAGCAAGCAAAAGGTTATTTAACAGAATGCTATGATGAAAAACGTGAAAAGCATCAAAACGTTATGTTCACAGTAAAATGGGACGTCAAAGAACGAATCATGCACACCCTACCTACCGAATAAAACAAAAAGGATTGTCATTCCAAATTGCTGGATGACAATCCTTTTCTCTATTCATAACTGAGCATGTCTTTCTTTTAAAAGCACATCTATTAACGAAATAAATGCTTCCAAAATATTAAGTGAGTGTTGAACCATTTCTTCTAAGTTACTATTTGACAGTTCATTAACTAATTTCTGAGCAGCCGTATGTACTAATTCATGAGGTTGTTCTATATGACGATACTCTGGTAAATTCTGATATTGCTCAAAATGCCCATAATACCATTTCCCAAACGCACATTGATGATGCGTTTTTAATATTTCTTTATGTCCAGCTTTTTGAATAGCAATTCGTAAAAAACTAGCATGATCCATTAACCTCGCTGCCAATTGGCTAATTACCGTTTGCTCTGATGGCTTTCGAATTGTCGGTACGATAGCTTTTAGCATTTCAGATACTTGATTCTGTACAATTTCTGAAAAGTCACTTGTATGTGATAATTCAGTCAGCGTCACCGCTAAACTGTCTACAGCTACTACGTTTTCCTCTGATGCAGCTGTCATTTGATGAATTCCGTGTGCAACTTCTTCAAAATTTTTACTTGTTACTGTCAGATTAGTAATATTGCCTTTCATGATACTTAAAAAATCAGTAAAGTAATGTTCAACTTGTTCAATATTTTCTAATGTGTTATGTAATTGCCTATCGATGACTGATCGAATCTTCGTCATTTCTTGCAATGAATCTTTCGAGCTATTAGCTAACTTTCCTACCTCCAACGCGACAACATTAAAGCCCTTCCCATGTTCACCAGCACGTGCAGCTTCAATTGAGGCATTTAAGGCTAGTAGTTGTGTTTGATCGGCAATCCCGGTTACACTTTTACTAATATCATTCATTTTACTCATTTCATTATTCAGCTGTTTTGTTGAATGAGCTCCTTTAGCTAACAGCTCCTGAACCATTTCACCTTTCGTAATGGATGATTCCATTTCGTCTACTAGTAGTAACGAATGCTGTTTTATTTCTTGAATATTTGCATTAACATTTTGCTCAACAGCCAGCATCTCTTCTGTATTTGACGACATTTCTTCAGTCATTGCTGAAATATCTCCTACACTTGCTGAGACACTTTGAACCTTTAAAATCGTTTGAAAATTAATTAACTCCATATGCGCTAGTACAAAATCTAAAATCGCATTTTTCACATCAACGCTTTCCTGCTCAAGTTCCAATTGTAGAATTCGTTTTTTTAATATTTGTATTTCAGAATCGTTGTGTTTCTCAACGCCTTCATTAATTGGCTTTTGAAATAAACCTAATAATGCCATACAAATTCCCACCTTTTCCTTGGTAAAACATGTAATTACACTTTATTATACAACAATAGTAATATATAAAATATCAAATTTATATAAAGAAAAAATAGGATGTACCTTTTACCGACACATCCTATTCATTATTATATGTAAAGCGCATGTTCTAAATTGAATTCATCGTGTAATGCATTTGCTGCACGAATCATTTCGTCTTGAGGTACAACAACAGACACTTTTATTTCAGATGTACTTACCATTTTTACCGGGATACTTTCACGACGTAAACGATCAAACATACGGGCAGCAACGCCTGGATTAGATGCCATACCTGATCCAATAATAGAAACTTTCGCTAAGCCGATTTCGAAATCAGCAAAACTAAATCCTAGTGATAGTTTACTATCTTCTAAGACCCGTAATGCTTCTGCAAACTCCTCTTTTGAAATGGTAAATGATACAGTCGGCTTTAATCCATCTATTATTGCTTGCACGATTATATCGACGTTTATGCGATTTTCTGCAAGTATTGTGAACATATCTGCTAACGAAGCATCAGAATAAGCATCATAACCAACTGTTAAACGAATAACATCTGACTCATAGGCAACACCACGTACAATTAAATTTTTCTCCATCTCAACTTCCTCCTTCAATAAAGTTCCTACTGTATCGATTACACTCGACCGAATAATAACTGGCATTTGAAACTTCTTTGCTAACTCTACAGCTCGCGGATGTAAAATTCGTGATCCTAAATTTGATAGCTCTAGCATCTCGTCATAGGAAATTTCTTTTAGCTTTTGTGCTCTAGCTACATGACTTGGATCAGCTGTATAGACACCATCCACATTTGTGTAAATATCTACGCGCTCTGCCTCCAACGCTGCCGCAATAGCTACAGCCGTCGTTTCCGCTCCACCTTTACCAAGCGTCGTAATATTCTGTGAATAATTGATGCCTTGTACCCCAGTAATTACAACAATTTGTCCTTGTGCAAAGTGTTCCTCAATACGACTTACATCAAGATAATCTATACGTGCATTACCATGCATATCATCCGTTTGAATACCCGCTTGCCATCCTGTTAATGACACTGCACTGTATCCTTCTTCCTGCAAAGCAATTGCCACTAACGCACTTGATAGTTGTGAGCTTGTCGAAAGTAATACATCTAGTTCACGCTTAGACGCATTATCTGATAGATCACGAGCCATCTTTGCTAATTCTTTCGTCATATTCGCCATCGCCGCTGTTACAACGACAACATCATACCCTCTTTCTCTTTCAGCTAGCGCCCTTTTCGCAACATTTTGAATGTGCTCTGTCGATGCTAATGCAGCACTACCAAATTTCATCACAATTCTCGCCATCTTTACCATTCTCCTTCGTTTTTAATCATTTCGCTGATTATAAAGTAGCTTACTTTTGCGGCTCCTCACCCAAATATGTACTTGACTGTACATTCCACTCACGGAGAACGCTCTCCGCATGTATCTTTGCTCTCGGGGGCTACTCCGTTGAGCATGGTTTATGGCCCACAATCATACAGAAAAATCTTTTGACATCATCCCTTTATCGGAATAACTTGTTATCTTCAGAAAGCTAAAAAGGCAGCTCTCACATAACGTGAAAGCTGCCTATAACATGTACAATAAAAGTAACTTGCGCATGTGTGATAGCTCTCCGAAACGATTAGAATCGACAGTCTTACATCTCTTAAATGTAAAACCAGCACAGCATCGGAAACAACGATGCTCCACTTCGGCAAGCTCCCCTTTTGTACATTTTCACTGGACTTGTTCGTCCTCGAATGTACTACTCTTGAACCTTGCACCTCTATCATCACTAAATAGTGAATGTATTTAATTGAACCTTATAGTTTATGGATAAATAGAAACTACAAAAAACTAAGGCTCCGTACATAACATTGCTATATTAAGGAGCAATGTTATATACAACCTTAGCATACGTCTAATCCTTTGACAATGTCTCTTATTGAAAATCAACTCGCCTTGGCGTAATTGCGTCCGGATTTTGAATTGTGCCCGCGCAATTCATTCCTTCAGAGGTGGGTGTTTTCTGCAGAATGAAAATAGGCGTAAATATTGCTAGCTAGATTAGCAGGCATACCGGCTTCCTGTAACGCCAACTCACTTGCCTCACGAATTTTTTTGACAGAGCCAAAATGCTTAAGTAATTGCTGTTTTCGCTTTGGACCAATGCCCTCTATATGATCGAGAACAGATTGAATGGCATGCTTCTCGTGCTGCTGTCGTAAGAAGGTAATGGCGAAGCGGTGTACTTCGTCTTGAATTCGTTGCAGTAAATAAAATCCATCACTTGTGCGCTTTAACTCAATTACTTCAGGTGGGTCACCAAATAAAAGCTGTGACGTATTATGCTTGTCATCTTTTGCTAATCCAGCAATTGGAATGACTAGGCCGAGTTCATCTTCTAATACTTCGCGCGCAACTTCCATCTGCCCCTTCCCACCATCGATTAGTACTAAATCTGGCAAAGGTAGACCTTCCTTTAATACTCGTGTATACCGACGACGTATTACTTCTTGCATTGCCCCATAATCATCGTGCTTGGCAGCTGTGCGTGTTTTGTATTTTCGATACTCCTTCTTTGATGGCTTCCCATCGATAAATACAACCATTGCAGATACAGCATCTGTTCCATGCATATGACTATTATCGAAAGCTTCTATCCGTAAAGGTGTAGAAATACCCATAGCTTCACCTAGTGCCTCACACGCTCCTATCGTTCGTTCTTCCTGACGTTCAATAAGCTGGAACTTTGCTGCTACAGCAATTTCAGCATTTTTAATCGCTAATTCGACAAGTTCTTTTTTTTGCCCACGTTTTGGTGTCAACACCCGAACATCAAGTAATTCCGTTAGAATATCCGCATCAATAGATTGTGGGATAAAAATCTCCTTAGGCTTAATGTGCTCTAACTTCTCGTAAAATCGGCCAACGAACGTTAAAAATTCCTCTTCTGCCTCTTGATAAATTGGGAAAATCGAAACATCTCGTTCAATGAGCTTTCCTTGACGAACAAAGAAAACTTGCACACACATCCAGCCCTTCTCGACTGCATAGCCAAATACATCGCGGTTCGTTGTATCACTTGATACGATTTTTTGCTTTTGCATGACAGTGTCAATATGAGCAATTTGATCGCGAAACTCTTTTGCACGCTCAAACTCTAAATTTTCTGCAGCTGCAAGCATCTTTCCCTCGAGCTCCTTTTTGACCGCCTCAACACCACCATTCAAAAATTTCGTCATATCCTCAATCATTTCATGGTAAATTTGAGCATCAATATCTTTTACGCAAGGTGCTAGGCATTGTCCCATGTGATAATACAAACAAACCTTGGAAGGTAGTTGCACACATTTTCGAAGCGGATATAAACGATCAAGCAGCTTTCTCGTTTCACTAGCTGCATATGCATTCGGATATGGACCAAAATATTTCGCCTTATCCTTTTTCACTTTTCGCGTCGTAATAAGTCGTGGATGTTTTTCATTTGTAATTTTAAGATACGGATACGTTTTATCATCCGTCAGCATAATATTATATTTCGGATCGTGTAGTTTAATAAGATTAAGCTCTAATATTAAAGCTTCTATATTAGAGGATGTCACAATGTACTCAAAATCTTCTATTTCGCTTACAAGTCTCTGTGTTTTCCCTTCATGCGTACCAGTAAAATACGAGCGCACTCGATTTTTCAGCACTTTTGCTTTCCCAACATAAATAATTGTTCCTTGCCGATCCTTCATCAAATAGCAGCCAGGCTGATCTGGTAAAATTTCAAGCTTTCGTTTAATTAAATCATTCATCGCCTACCAGCCCTCCCTCTTGTTAAAACTAGCGTTCGCTTTTTCTCTTTATTATATAACGAAAAAAAGCCGAGCACATCTATAGATGGCTCGACTTTTCTTTTCTTATAAATTAAGCATGTTTTGCGATAAATGCTTCTAACGCTTCTTTAGGTTGGAAACCAACAGTTTTGTCTACTAATTCACCATCTTTGAATAATAGCAATGATGGGATAGACATAATTTGGTACTCTGCTGCAGTACCTTGGTTGTTATCTACATCTACTTTTACGATTTTAGCCGCACTACCTGCAGCGTCCATTTCCTCAAGAACTGGCCCAATCATTTTACAAGGTCCGCACCAAGCAGCCCAGAAGTCTACTAGTACTAACCCTTCTTTAATATCATCTTGGAAAGTTGCATCTGTTGCATGTACAATTGCCATTTGAAATCCTCCTTAAACTTACTATGCTTGTAGTATAGCATGGATAAATTCGCTAGAGCGAACAATCTGCCTAGTATGCATAATTAATGAAAAACTAGGTCAAAAAAGGTATTATGTTAATTCGCTATTTAACTAATTTTCTTGAAAACGACCTTTATACACATAAGTTAACGTAATAAAGAGATAAATAGCTAATGTAATACCTGTAACGATAATAGATGTTGTAAAAATAATACCAATCAGGATTGCACTTAACGCAATAATCGCTATCCAAGTTGTATAAGGGAACCAT
Source organism: Lysinibacillus sp. G4S2 (assembly GCF_030348505.1). Taxonomy (NCBI): domain Bacteria; kingdom Bacillati; phylum Bacillota; class Bacilli; order Caryophanales; family Bacillaceae; genus Lysinibacillus; species Lysinibacillus sp. G4S2. Next base: position 4,029,086 of record NZ_JAUCFJ010000002.1, read on the forward strand.
TTTACTGCATAGGCACTTGTTTTTTCCTGCTGTTTTTTACGCGATTTCAAATGCGCAATCGCAATAATTAACCAAATAAATAACACGGTGTATCCAAGTGAACCCATTAGGTAATCAAAGGCTTTGCTTCCCACAAATAAAGAAATGATTACGCCCATATATAAAGCTAAAGTACACATCAGTATAGCATATACTGGAACTTTTCTTTTTGATAAACGTGCAAAGATTTTAGGAACACGCCCGTCCACAGCTTGTGTATACAAAATGCGTGATGAACCATAAAGTCCTGAGTTCATTGATGAAATAATGGCAAGTAAAACAACAGCATTCATAATATGGTCAGCACCAGGAATCCCCATCATTTTAAACACCATCACAAACGGACTTTCCGGCACCCCATTCACTTCATTCCAAGGAATCAAGCTAACGATAATAAAGAAAGGCAGTATATAGAAAGTCACAATACGTACTAATGTACTGCGAACAGCTTTTGGCACTACTTTTTCAGGATTTTTCGTTTCAGCTAATGTAATACCAATAATTTCAGTACCACCGTAAGAATAAATAACTACAAGCATTGCAGCAATTAACCCCATCGATCCATTCGGGAAGAAACCACCATGCTCCGTTAAATTAGAAAAACCAACAGCCGTATGATCACCAAAATTTACAAGTAATAATATTAGTCCTGCTATGATGAACACCACAATAACGGTAATTTTAATTAACGCCAGCCAATATTCAGTTTCAGCAAAAACTTTCACTGATAACAAGTTAATAGCTGTAACTAACACCGAAACAGATAATGCAAGTATCCAGATTGGGTAATCCGGCAACCAATATTGAATAAAAATGCCCGCAACTATGGATTCTGCCGCAATATTTAAAACCCACATTTTCCAATAGATCCAATCTAGGAAATAAGCTGGATACTTTCCTAAAATGCTTTGAACTAAATCTCTAAATGTTCTGGCTTCGCTATTACGGACTGCCATTTCTGCTAGACCTTGCATAACAAATAACAGAATAATACCACCTATTAAGTACGCCAAAAGTACAGATGGCCCTGCCAAATCAATGGCTGCACTGCTCCCTTTAAATAATCCTGCACCAATGGCTCCACCTAAAGCCATCATCGTAATATGTCGTGAGGTCATTGTTCTTTGTAATTTTTGATTATCTTTTTCCATTTCCTTACCTCCTAAAATGAACAAATGCGCTAGAGAGCCCGAAGCAAAAAGCAAAGCGACCTCTAGGATGTAGCGCTTTAGATTAGACGAAAACAAAAAGGCATATCATCTGTTCCTTCATTATCAAATGAAAGAAGAGACGATATGCCATAAGCAAACCGCGGTACCACTCTAATTGGTTCTATAAAAACCCTACTCAAAAACCTTGTAACGTAGGTTAATCGTCAAGTAAATAGAATAATCTGTAAATTCCACTTATCTTACCACTCCTAGGCAAGTTCAAAGTCTTATTGGACTGCGTTGCACCACCCCGCAGCTCTCTGCACCAAATAATGAGCTTTTACTACTCCTAATCTTTGCGTTTCAAAACATTATTTTCGAAAAATTCAATTACGCCTCGGCATAGTTACGTCCGAAAGAAATTAAATTATTATTCATCACTATACGTTCTAATATTAACTCTGTCAATATTTTATTTTGCAATAACTTTAAAAACTCAAAAAATTTGAACAAAAAAAGCGGAGAAGATACATCCTCCCCGCACTAATATCAATTATGCCTCGGCATCATTGCGTCTTTCAGCGGATGTTTAGTGACCCGCTGAAGAGTTACTTAAAACCGCATTCATCTCAGCACCTATAGAGGTGGGAGACTTCTGCTGAAAGAAGTTAAATTAATTATGCATTCACTTTTAACGCTTTAAATTCTTCGATTAGAAGAGGTACTACCTCAAATAAATCACCTACGATACCGTAGTCCGCAACTTTGAAAATATTTGCCTCTGGATCTTTATTAATCGCAACGATTACTTTTGAGTTTGACATACCAGCTAAGTGCTGAATTGCTCCAGAAATACCCGCTGCAATGTAAAGGTCTGGTGTTACAACCTTACCCGTTTGACCAATTTGAAGTGAGTAGTCACAATATTCAGCATCACATGCACCACGTGAAGCACCAACTGCACCACCAAGTAAATCTGCTAGCTCTTTTAATGGCTCAAAACCTTCCTCTGATTTTACGCCACGACCACCTGCTACAACTACTTTCGCCTCTGAAAGATCTACACCCTCTGAAGATTTGCGTACAACCTCTTTAATGATTGTACGAAGGTTTGTAATATCTACAGAAATAGAAGTTACATCACCTGATTTACCGCCTACTTTTTCTAATGGTGCAATATTATTTGGACGAATTGAAGCTAAAACCAAACCGTCTTTTACTTTAACTTTTTCAAAAGCTTTACCGGAGTAAATTGGACGGATGAATACAACATCATCGCCAGCACCTTCGATAGACGTTACATCAGATACAAGTCCAGCTTGTAATTTACTTGCAATTTTTGGCGATAAATCTTTACCATTTGCAGTATGACCAAATACGATACCAGTTGGATTTTCTTGCTCAATTACTGCTAATAAAGCTTGACCATAGCCATCAGATGTATATTGTTTTAAATGTGGATGTTCCACCGTTACAACACGATCAGCACCATATTCAAATAATGAACCTGTTAAATTTGCCACGGCATCTCCTAAAAGAACACCAACAACCTCACCACCATCTGCGATTTGCTTTGCAGCTGCAATTGCTTCGAAAGAAACATTACGTAAGCTTCCTTCACGAACTTCACCTAATACTAATACTTTTTTTGACATAGTATATTCCCTCCGTTACCCTTTAAGATTCGATTTGCGTTATCAGATGACTTAAACTACTTTCGCCTCTGTATGAAGTAGGTTTACTAGCTCTTTTACTTGAGCAGTAAGTTCTCCATCAAGAACACGACCTGCTGCCTTTTGAGCTGGTAAGAAAATATCAACTGTTTCTACCTTAACTTCTACATCATCTTCATCGATATCTAAATCATCTAACTCAAGCTCTGCAAGCGGCTTCTTCTTCGCTTTCATGATACCTGGTAAAGATGGGTAACGTGGCTCGTTTAAACCTTGTTGAGCTGTTACTAAAAGTGGTAAAGATGTTTCGATCACTTCCGAATCACCTTCGATGTCGCGTACAATTTTCGCAGATGTTCCGTCAATTTCAAGCTTAGTAATTGTCGTTACATAGTTAATGCCTAGTAAATCTGCAACACGAGGACCTACTTGACCTGAACCTCCGTCAATGGCAACGTTTCCTGTTAAAATTAAATCAGGGTCTTTATCTTTTAAATATTCAGCTAAAATATAGGCAGCTGCATTTTGATCTAATTCATCTAAATCATCTTCAGTATTAATAAGAACCGCCTCGTCTGCTCCCATAGCAAGAGCTGTACGTAGTTGCTTCTCTGCATCTTCGCCACCAATCGTAACAACTGTTACTTTACCACCAGCAGCGTCACGAACTTGAATTGCCTCTTCAATTGCATATTCATCGTAAGGGTTGATGATGAATTCTGCGCCATCCTCTTGGATTTTACCACCCGACACAACGATTTTTTCTTCTGTATCAAACGTACGTTTAATTAATGCAAAAATATTCATATATCCATACCTCCTGAAACGTTTTTTATTTCTAAGTAAACTTATAAATATTATATATTTTCAGTGTCGATAACGTCGGATAACACTCTTTCAAGTCGCTATCGACACTGATGGAATATTTATTTGCCAGTAAACACAGGCTCGCGTTTTTCAATAAATGCTTGAATTCCCTCTTTAGCATCTTCCGATACGAATACCGTGCCAAAGGATTTTGCTTCTGCCTCAATACCTTCATAGAATGAAGCATGCTTAGCATATTGCAATGTTTGAATAGCTGCTTTTAAAGCAACCGGGCTCTTTTTCGCAATTTTCTTCGCTACCTTTAGCGTTTCTTCAAGTAATGCTTCATCTGTAAATGCACGATTCGCTAGACCCCATTGCACAGCTTCTGCACCAGAAATCGGCTCACTTGTAAACATCATTTCTGCAGCTTTCGCAACTCCTACATATCGTGGTAGACGTTGTGTACCCCCAAAACCTGGAATAAGACCTAATTGTAATTCAGGTAACCCTAATTTCGCAGATTCTGTCACAAAGCGCAGATGACAGCTCATCGCTAGTTCAAGCCCCCCACCTAGTGCGGCACCATGAATTGCAGCAATAATAGGTTTAGAGAACGATTCAACTCGCTCAAAAACTTGCTGACCATTGCTCGCTAGCTTTGTAAATTCATCCCCAGATTCAACCTCTGTAAATTCCTTAATGTCTGCACCTGCTGAGAAGAAACGGCCTTCGCCATGTAGTACAAGGACACGTACAGTGTCATCATTTTCTACGGCATCTAGCACAGCATTTACTTCGGTAATGATTCCGCGGGATAATGCGTTTGCTGGCGGACGTGCAATCGTAATAATTGCTACTCCATCCTCTACTTTCCAACTTAGAAATTCCATTTCTCCACATCCTTTTAAGCTTTAATGCCGTTCAGGATTAATGCCTGAACCTTTGGAACCTGTTCTATCAAATCATATCGATAGTCACTCATGACCCACGACGTAATAGTTTCGTCAATTGTTCCAAATACCATTTGTCGTGCCAAGCGTACATCCATCGTTTGATTGAACTCACCTGAAAGCATACCTTCGATTAAAATTTGATCAAGTAATTGTAAATACTCTCTTAACACCGAATTGATCTTTAATCGTAAATCCTTGTTCGATTGTCGTAGTTCCAATTGTGTGACGGTTGCTAGGTATCGATCTGTTGCTAGAACATTAAAATGATTTTCTATCATTCGTGAAAGTTTGTCTTTTGACGTACTTCCATTTTCTATTATATCTTGTAATGACTCTACAAAAACAGCCATTTTTTCATTAAAGACAGAAATTAATATATCTTCTTTATTTTTAAAATATAAATAGATTGTTCCGTCGGCCACCCCTGCCTGTTTAGCAATCTTCGATACTTGGGCTTGGTGATACCCATTTTCTGCAATAACGATGACAGCTGCATCAATAATTTGCTTATATTTTGGCTTATCACGTTTCACTTTTATATCACCACCTAAAAAACTTACACACGTAAACATCCATGCTCAATCAATGTCTTAATTTTACATACATGATGTCATCCTTCTATGACCAGTATCTCAAAATTTTCCCACTAATAGTTTTTCAAGAATGTGACGTGTTAACCTAAAAAAAATATGAAAATATGAATGGTCATTCATTCATATTTTCATATTATATTTTACATCTTTGCTTGTCAATACTTTCCCACGTATTTATTTCGCTTCTTTATTCGCCAATTTCGTCTTTTCTTCGTCCACTAACGCACGACGCAAAATTTTTCCAACTGCTGTTTTCGGTAGTTCATCCCTAAACTCATAATAACGAGGAACTTTAAAAGCAGCTAAGTGTTGACGGCAATATTTATTTAATTCGTCTTCTGTAATCGAAAATCCTTCTTTTAAAACAATATAAGCTTTTACTGTTTCTCCTCTATACGGATCCGGTATGCCCGCAACTATACATTCTTGGATTTCCTCTCGTTCATATAGTACTTCCTCTACCTCACGAGGGTAAATATTAAAACCACCTGCGATAATCAAATCTTTTTTACGATCTACTACATAGAAAAATCCTTCTTCATCCATATAGCCCAGATCTCCAGTTAAAAACCATCCATCTACGAACGCTGCTGCCGTATCTTCTGGTCGATTCCAATAGCCTTTCATAACCTGTGGCCCTTTAACAGCTATTTCCCCAACCTCACCGACTGGAAGCACCTCTGTATCACCAGAGCGTAAAATTACCGCATCCGTATTAGGCCAAGGTACACCAATTGATCCGATAACACGCTTACCCCAAATAGGCGAACCATGTGTTACAGGAGAAGTTTCTGTTAAACCATAACCTTCTACAAGTTTTCCTCCTGTTACCGCTTCAAATTTCTCCTGCACTTCCACTGGCAATGAAGCGGAACCACTTATGCATGCTTTAATAGACGATAAATCGTACTTTGTAATATCCGGATGATTTAACAAACCAATATATAAAGTCGGTGCACCAGGGAAAAGTGTTGGTTTTTGCTTTTCAATTATTTTCAACGCTGTTTCTACATCAAACTTTGGTAAAAGCACCATTTTATTTTGCGTAACAACAGATAATAACATAACGGTCGTCATACCATAGACATGGAAGAATGGTAATACGCCCATAATAGTTTCCTCACCATGCACGCATTTATACAACCATGCATCACACATTGTTGTATTGGCAATTAAATTTTTATGAGTTAGCATAACACCCTTAGGAAAGCCAGTAGTCCCCCCCGTATATTGCAGCAACGCAACATCCTCTTCAAAATTAAATGGGATATCCATCATTTTAATTGGCGACGAGCGCATAATTTCGGTAAATAGATGATTTTGACCACTATGTTCAACCTTTACACTAAAACCATACTGCTTTTTTTGAATATAGGGATAAACTAAATTTTTGGGAAATGGTAAATAATCTTTAATGGCTGTAACAATTACATTTTCAAGTGAAGTTTCCTTTATGATTTTCATGACACGCGGATATAAAATATCCATCAATAAAATAACTTTCGCACCTGAATCGGCCATTTGATATTGAAGTTCACGCTCAGTATAAAGTGGATTTGTTTGTACAACAACCGCTCCAGCATACATTGCCCCGTAGTAAGCGATTACACTTTGCGGTGAATTTGGTAGCATAATAGCCACACGATCACCCTTTTCTATACCAAGGGCTTGTAAATAGTTTGCGAACCTTAGCGCTGACTCATATAGCTCTGTGTACGTCAAATCCTTCCCCATAAAATGAATCGCAATTTTGGATGGATTCTTTTTATAAGCACGTGTCAAAAACTCTTGCACAGGAATTTCCTCAAACATTAAAGACGATGGTATTTCTTCAGGATAATTTTTTAGCCATGGTTTTGTTGTCATACGTCCTCTCCCCTTTGTCCCAAACTTTATAAATCCGTATTTTAATTATAATGAAAAAGAAATATAGTTTCAAACAGAAAATAGAAAATAATTGCATTTTCGATTAATTATTATGCGTTTAACAATATTTATATAACTGTATTTCTTAGGTTCTTAGATTAACACTCCTTATGAATACTCATTCATTCCTTCTTTTTTTATGGACAAGAATGAGTTTATATTTCTATATTACAAAATTAATTTTTAATGATAACTTTTTAGATATATGGAGGTATATTAATAGATTTCGGTAGTATTTTGTGATGGTTTTGATTTTGGATGATGTAACTTATGATAATTTCGAGGGTAGAGTAGTTTTTGAAACTACCTGAGCGTTTTTTCCGTCTACCCGATCACTTTTACACACAACCCGAGCGATTCTTCCGCCTACCCGATCACTTTTTCATTCAACCCGAGCGATCTTCCGCCTACCCGATCACTTTTACACACAACCCGAGCGATTCTTCCATCTACCCGATCACTTTTACACACAACCCGAGCGATTCTTCCGCCTAGCCGATCACTTTTTCATTCAACCCGAGCAGTTCTTCACATAACCCGAGCAATCCGAAACTACCAGAGCGATTTTTCACATAACCAGAGCCGCTTTTAAAACTACCTGATTTCTTCTGCTACTAAGCAATACCTTTGTTTATTACATATTCTTCAAATAATAAATCGTTTGATTATTATCCCCTTCCTTTTTATTGGTATATTTTTGTATTATTCTTTTCGCAAGATGTCGATTTGATAATTCTAAAAAACAACGTGCCGTTTCCGTATTAATTTTCTCGTCAATTAATAAACAGTAATCTCGCAATGCTTGATTTGACGCGGTTTTATCATAAATTTCACACTTTGGGCAAAACCAACTTTGTTTTTGTCGGATTAATTTTGATTGATGACAATGTCTACAGAATATACCCTTTTTTATATCTTGGGGATCAATTTTATAATGAATGCATAGTGGGGGAGTCTGAAAAACACGATGATACTTAAGTAAAAGGTTGGCTATTTTTGCAGTGGGGAACATTTTTTGTGATTTACTATTATTTATATGTTGTCTAAGAAAATGTGTCAATTCACGACTCATTATAACTGGATACTTTCCTTCTTCATAGTAAACTTCTGCATTGTTAAAAGGAAAAACTATTATGCCAATCACTTCTACTTGAACCTTATGTTGCTTGAAAAATGTACTTAGACCAAAAATAAATTCTTCGAGTTGAATTTCTGGGTGATTAAAAATATGTTTATCTCCATTCTCTAAAACACGGACCATTTGCCTCGGACTACGCTTCAATTCGATATTACCCCGTATATTTTTGCTTTCAATTACAACAACAGAATTAGGCGTTATAACTACGACATCAAGTTGAATAGGAACAGGCTCAAATAAAGTAATATTATGCAAAATAGAGATTTCCAGACTCTGCGATAGCTTTTGTAATGCTCTTATAATGCTTTGCTCACCAAAATCACCTGCTTCTAACTGTTGTAACTCTTTAGAAATTTTTAAAGAGAGTGGATGACTTGGATCTAGTCGTTGAACCAACGCACGTAATCCTTCTATCATCGTTGCTTGCTCAAATGGTTTTAAAATCATGGTATCCCCCCTTCTTTTTGCCTTGAATATAGCAAGTATTTTTACTTTTGCAAATAGCTTTTATTAAAATAAAATTTTAACCAATTAAATTTAAGCGATATTTTGTATTTAAGAAAATTTGTGGATATCTTTATTTTTTCGCATTGATGTTACTCTCGGACAATCATCTTCTCTCCCCGAGCAGTTTTTCACCTTACCCGACCACTTTTTCATTCAACCCGAGCGGTTCTTCATCCTACCCGATCACTTTTACATCCAAACTGAGCGGTTCTTCCGCCTACCCGATCACTTTTACATCCAACCCGAGCGGTTCTTTCGCTTACCCGATCACTTTTTCATTCAACCCGAGCGGTTCTGAGCCTTACCCGATCACTTTTTCACCCTACCCGAGCGGTTCTTCCGCCTACCCGATCACTTTTCCACCCTACCCGAGCGGCTCTTTCGCCTACCCGACTTTTACATCCAACCCGAGCGATTCTTTCGCCTACCCGATCACTTTTCCACCCTACCCGAGCGGTTCTTCCGTCTACCCGATCACTTTTACATCCAACCCGAGCGGTTCTTTCGCCTACCCGATCACTTTTACATCCAACCCGAGCGATTCTTCAGCCTACCCGATCACTTCTACCCATTAATATAAAAAAACGCATCCTCATATAAAAGGATGCGTTTTTTTGATTAAACGGTCATCATATAATAGACACCGACTGCCAAAAATGCGATGCAGACAACGATTAGTATTTTTGCTAATTTTTCCATGTCATTACACTCCTATGCAATACTTGCCCCAATAACAAACGATAGACCGACTGAAATTGTAAAGGAAATGAAGCCAACTGAACGGTTATCATTTGCGATTTCTTGATCGACATTAAAACGGGGTGTCATAAATTCAAATAAGAAATATGCCACAATAAGTAATGTAAAACCATATAGGCCCCAGCCAATCATTTCACTTAAATTGCTGTGGCGTGCAATGGAAAAACGGAAAATATTACAAATCCCTAGTATTTTCCCACCTGTTGCAAGCGCTACAGCAATATTACCATTTTTAATTTCTTCCCAATTTTTATACTTCGTAACGACTTCGAATAATGCCATCGAGACGACTAAACATAACACAACAACACTAAAATATCCTGCCGTTTCGATCATTGGATATTTCCAAAAGCTAGAATTCAGCATTTTCTCCGTCCCCTTTACAGCTTATTTCAATTCCACAACCGTGACGCCGAAGCCCCCCTCGCCAGCTTCACCAAAACGGAAGGTCTTTACACGTTTATGCTTTTTCAAATAGTTTTGAATTCCTTGACGTAATGCACCTGTACCGACACCGTGAATAATTGACACACGCCCATAATTAGCTAGTAAGGCATCATCAATATATTTTTCTGTACGTATAATGGCATCTTCAAATCGTTCGCCGCGTAAATCTAATTCTAATTTTACCTGGCTATTGCGGTTTTTCACACCTGAAATACGTTGTACAGGTTCTTTTTCTGGTTTAATGTACTCTAGATCACTATCCGAGATTTTCATTTTCAAAATACCCATTTGGACAACCCATTCGGAATTCGATACTTTTTCGAGCAAAGTACCCCGCTGACCATAGCTTAACACCTTTACCTCGTCTCCGACAACTAGGTTTTGCGCACGGGCCTTTACTTGTGCCGCTTTTTTCAGCACTTTATTGTCTTCAAGCGGTGTAGCTTCTTCCAGTCGTTTACGTGCTTCGATAAGCTCATGCTCTTTGACAACTTGGTCCGCATTTTTGCGCATTTCCCGAAGCTCCGCAATAATTGATTCTGCTTCTCTTTTTGCTTCATCAACAATTTTACGAGCCTTTTCTTTCGCTTTTTTATCGAGTGCCTCTTTACGTTCTTCGTAAGCTTGCAGTTTTTCTTGTAACTCTTTGCGCAGGACTTCAGACTCTATCATTAATTCATGCGAGCGTTCGGCATCATCTTCGGATTGGCGACGAGTTTCTTCAAGTGAAGCAATCATGGACTCTACCTCATGGCGATCTGTGCCTGTAAAGCTTTTCGCACGGTCAATAATCGACTCCGGCAAGCCAAGGCGACTTGAAATTTCAAATGCATTGGAACGACCTGGTACACCGATAAGTAGACGATAGGTTGGACTCAATGTTTCAATATCAAACTCTACACTTGCATTGGCAACCCCTGGACGATTATAGCCGTATGCTTTTAGCTCAGGATAGTGCGTCGTTGCCATCACGCGGGCACCACGACCATGTGTTTCATCTAAAATAGAAATGGCGAGAGCTGCCCCTTCCTGAGGATCTGTCCCAGCACCTAATTCATCAAATAGTACAAGTGACTCGTGATCAAACTTTTGTAAGATGTCTACAATATTGACCATATGTGATGAGAATGTTGACAGTGATTGCTCAATTGACTGTTCATCTCCAATATCTGCAAAAAGCTGCTTGAACACGGCTAGCTCTGAACCATCAAGTGCAGGCACCGGTAACCCTGCCTGTGCCATTAATGTACACAGTCCAACTGTTTTTAAAGTCACGGTTTTACCACCAGTGTTTGGTCCTGTAATAACAATTGCCGTAATGTCTTTCCCAAATTCAATATCATTAGCAACCGCCGTTTCAATCGGTAACAGTGGATGACGTGCACGCACAAGTCGAATATAGCCATCGTTATTCATTTTAGGCATTGTACATTTGTTCGCTTGACCATACTTGCCTTTTGCTAGAATGACGTCGATTTCACCTAGTACTTTTACTAAGTTAAATAAATCAGGAGCCACTTCTTGCACCATTGCACTTAAAGCAAGTAAAATGCGTTCAACTTCAGCTTGCTCCTTCATTTTTAAGCGATGAATTTCATTATTCGCTTGTACAACTGTATCTGGTTCGATGAATAATGTTTGACCAGAAGATGATTGGTCATGCACAATGCCACCATAATGATGACGGTACTCCTGCTTAACAGGGATAACAAAGCGATCATTTCGAATCGTTACAAGTGTATCTGAGAGCATTTTTGAAGCATTGCTCCCACGAATCAGGCTTTCAAGTTTAGAACGGACTTTAGCTTCCTCTGCGCGCAAAGATTGGCGTATTGAACGCAAAGTTTGACTTGCAGAGTCTAGCACTGAGCCGTTGTCATCAATACAGTTATTAATTTCATGCTGCAAGCCTGTTAATACAGGCATTGCCTCTTTTTTGGCAATGAAATGAGGAATCTCAATCAATTCTTCTGATTCTATATCTTCAATAAAATTGCGAAGAATTCTACTCGCTCGAATCGTACTTGAAACTTCCATTAATTCCATCGCTGACAGCATGCCACCGATTTGTGCACGCCTTGCAGCTGGTCGTACATCAAAAATACCACCCATTGGTACATTACCTTTAACACGTAAAATGGATAGTCCTTCATCCATTTCTTCTAATAATTGTACAACTTTTTCATAGTCTGTTTGTGGTACAAGTTCATCAATGGCTGATTTGCCAATTGAAGAAGTACAGTATGTAGCCACTTGCTGACGTACTTTATCATATTCTAGTGTTTTCAATGCGCGTTCTGCGACCACTGAGAACACCTCCTCAACCTATTTATTTCGTTGAATGAACGCTTCAAATTGTTCTCGCGTCCACGTATTCACAATCATATCCTTTTTCAACCATGCTCTGTTTGCGTAGCGCACCCCAATATCCATAAAGCGGAAATGAGCGATATCATGGGCATCCGTATTGATGGCTACGGGCACTCCAGCAGCTAAAGCCATTTCTAAATGCTCAACACATAAATCAAGACGATATGGATTCGCATTTAACTCTAAAATTTTACCATATTCCTTTGCCCAAGTAATTAATTGCTCCATATTAGGATTATAGCCATTACGATCCTCAATAATGCGACCAGTTGGATGTGCAATCATATGAACATACGGATTTTGCATCGCCGTAAGTAGACGCGCCATAATTTTGTCCTGCGATTGTGTAAAGCTAGAGTGAATGGAAGCAATGACAAAATCTAATTCTTTTAGCACATCCTCTTCGAAATCGAGAGAACCATCTGGTAAAATATCCATCTCTGTTCCTGCATATAAATGAAAATCTGGATGCGCTTCATTAAATGCATCTATTTCAGCTCGTTGCTTTATTAAACGTTCAGGCGTTAAGCCATTCGCTACTTTTAAAAATTGTGAATGGTCAGTAATGACACTATATTGATAGCCACGTGCTAGTAATGCGTCGCCCATTTCCGCTACAGAGTACGCACCATCAGACCACGTCGTATGCATATGCAAATCTGCTTTAATATCCTCTAGTTTTACTAGACTTTTAATATTTTCTGTTTTGTCAAATTCCGTTGTACCTGTGCGCAAGCTAGGTGGGATAAATGGCAAATCAAAATGCGCGAAAAATTCCTCTTCATCCTTAAATGTTAATACGGTACCATCTGTCTGCTCTACGCCATATTCACTAATCTTTTCACCACGAGCTTTAGCAATTTGGCGCATGCGAACATTGTGATCTTTTGAGCCTGTGAAATGATGCAAGGCAGTTGCATATTCAGCATCCTTCACTAATCGAAAATCGACACTCACTGGCTCTTCTAAATCTAAAATAACTGAAATCTTTGTATCACCAGCCGCCACTACCTCTTGTACAGAGAGCTCATTCAGTAATTTTTCACGTACAGCTTCGACTGCTTCAGTGACAACAATAAAATCAATATCTTTACTTGTTTCTGCTGCACGGCGGAAGCTTCCAGCAACAGAAAAACGTTCCACTTCTTCCATACTACCTAGTAGTGCTTCAATTTGTAAAACGACAGGTTCGAGCTGCCAAATCGGTAAACGTTCAGAACGATTGGCTAAATTTTCAAGCTCCTTTAAAATTTTTTCTTCGGTTTTTGCTGCAAAACCTGCTAATTCACGAACTTTGCATGACTCACAAGCAGCCTTTAAACTTTCCGCAGAATCAATTCCTAATTCTTGATGAAGCTTGGCAATTTTTTTACCACCTAAGCCCGGAAGTTTTAATAATGGAAGCAACCCTTTTGGTACAATTTGCTCTAATTCTTTTAATAAGCTGGATTCTCCAGTTGCCATTAAATCCTCAATAACTGCAGCTGTTCCTTTACCAATGCCTTTAAGCTTTGTTACATCCTCCATCTCGCTTAACGAGCGCTCGTCTCCCTCAAGTGCAGCAGCAGCTTTTCGAAAGGCAGACACCTTGAATGGATTTTCCCCTTGTAATTCCATATACAGTGCAATTTTTTCAAGTGTGCGAATAATTGTTTTTTTGTTCATTGGGAATTCCTCCTATCGTAAAAACACTTCCCTCAAAACCGAGAGAAGTGCACAGTTTGCTATTGCATATAAATATACCACCAGTTTTGGAACATATTCGTAATGATTGGTGTATGCTCCAAAATGAGACCACTTAACAACGACTTCGACATTAAACTTTGGATAAAATCAACTGGCAATAAAGCAAGAATGTATAGCAAAATAAACATAATTAAATAGTTTTCAATCATGCCAAACAATGCTCCAAGCCAACGATTCACTGTGCCTAACACAGGTAAATACGCTATAAAATCAAATATCGATGCTACAATTTGCAATGTAATTTTCACCGCAAAGAAAATAACAGCAAAGGCAATGACACGGTAAAAAGTACGGTCTAAGTCCAGGCTATCAATGGCTACTCCAAGACTACCTGAATCTGTTACACCTGGATACGGAACCCAAAACACAAATTTTTGTGCTAATGGTTTATAATAAATATACGCAACAATTAGAGCAACTATAAAGCTAACGATATGCATCATCTGTACGATGAAACCACGTTTTGCTCCAACGATGAGCCCAGCTAATAGCACTACTAATATGATTAAATCTAACATTCACTTCAACCCTTTAATTTTTTCAATTCTTCTTCTAGTTGCTCCATTTGTTCTTTTAGTAACAAATAATCATGAACGGTATTTACTGCTGTAAGAACGGCTAGCTTTGTGCTATCAAGTGAGGGATTATGTACATTCATCTCGCGCATACGGTCATCAACAATCGAAGCGACAAGTCGCATATGTCCAATGGATTCAGAACCAACCATTTTATATGTATGACCATAAATTTCCACAGAAATTTTATTCTTTTCTTGATTTTCCATATTCGCACCCTCCTTTAAAGTCTTTGTGCACACGATTTTTGTGATTATGAGCAGTATCACACAAAAAGCTATTTATTATCATACCATGAAAGGTATAAAATTGTGAACAATCAGGACAGAAAGGAACGATTAAATGTCAAATATTGTACTTTTAATTTCAACAAATATACAAAAAGAGGTGATGTCTTTCTATGCAAACCATTTTGTGGAACGGAAAGCTCCTGGTGTAATCTTTGCCGCAAAGCTCCCAGATACAGCAATTACGATGTACAAATCAGGTAAATTAATGTTCCAAGGGGGAGGGGCTGAACGAGAAGCTGCACGTTGGGGAAACATAGAAATAACAAATACACAGAAATCATCATCCATCGGAGCAAAGGGTGATGTTCTGCCAGATGGCTTTGCTTCGATGTCGGTGCTAGGCTCAGACGAAACTGGTACTGGTGATTATTTCGGTCCAATTACAGTTGCCGCAGTCTATGTGCCTTCATCAAAAATTGAGCTAATAAACGAACTAGGTGTTAAGGACTCAAAAATGTTAACAGATGATTATATGCGTAAAATAGCACCAGACTTGCGTGCATCATGTGTTCACAGCGTGCTAGTACTACGTAACGAAAAATATAACGAATTACAATCACGAGGCTACTCTCAGGGTAAAATGAAGGCTATGATGCACAATAGTGCACTTAAAAATGCACTGTCAAAAATGGCGCCAGAAAAACCCGAGCATATTTTGATAGATCAATTTGCTGAACGTGGTGTGTATTACAATTACTTAAAAAATGAACGAGAAATTGTTCGAGATGATGTACTATTTTCTACGAAAGCTGAACAATTACATGTTTCAGTAGCAACAGCTTCGATATTAGCTCGCGCGGCATTTTTGAAGGAGATGGATCGACTGAGCGAGATTGCCGGTATTGAGTTATTGAAGGGAGCTTCAGCAAAGGTAGATGCATTAGCAGCACGTATTTGGCGTGGACAAGGTGAAGAATTTTTACGTTCCATTACAAAATGGCATTTTGCTAATACAGAAAAAGCCAGAAAAATGAAATAAACAGAAAAAAATTTCGCTATACTCCAGCAGATTACAAGTTTACACGACTTGCACTCGACTGTAGGTAGCGAAATTTTTCATATCAAAAAATGACCTTTATTATTTTCGAAAAATCTTGTTCCAGCTTAATATTTGAATTGTTGAATCGTTCGTTGAAGATTTTCAGACATTCCAGCAAGCGCTTCGGCTGATGCTGCGATTTCTTCCATAGAAGCAAGCTGTTCCTCTGTTGCAGCGGAAATATTTTGTGCACTTGCTGTATTTTCATTTGTTTGCTCAAGCACAGTTTCAATCCCCATTGCCACTTGATCGGCATGTTGAGAAATAACTTTAGATTCCTCCGAAATTTGTCCTATTTCATAGGTTACACTTTGTACATTAGTACGAATCTCTTCAAACGACTTCCCTGCCATATTCGTTACATCTATACCCTTCACGACCTCAGCTGAACCAGCAGCCATTGATTCAACTGCTAGCTCTGTATCTGCTTGAATCCGTGAAATAATATCCTTAATTTGCATTGTAGATTGTGCCGATTGTTCAGCTAGCTTGCGCACTTCGTCAGCTACGACCGCAAAGCCTTTTCCTTGTTCACCTGCACGGGCAGCTTCAATTGCTGCGTTTAAAGCTAATAGGTTTGTTTGATCAGCAATTTGAGTTATGGCCTCCACAATGTCTCCAATTTCAAGAGAACGCTTGTCTAATGTTTGCACTGTCTTTTCAAGTGTTTGTACAGTATTTTGAATCATCGTCATTTGTTGAACGGCTGTTTGAATCGTCTCATCACCACTCAAAACAGCATCCATTGCTTTATTTGACATCTCATTAACAGCATTTGCTTTTGCCGAAATACGCTGAATGGATGATGACATTTCAAGTACGGAACGGTTGCTTTCATTAATAGTTTCTGCTTGTATATCAACTGTTTCAGCAAATGTTTGAATGGAATCAACAATTTGCGATGTAGCTCGTTTATTTTCCATCGTGCTCTCTGTCAGTTGCTCCGATGATGCAGCTAACTGATTGGATTCCTCACTAATGTTACCAACTACTTCACGTAAGGATTCAATCATTTTGTTGAATATATTAGCCAACTTGCCTATCTCATCTTGTGTTTTAACTTCGATGAGATTACGTAAATCACCATCTCCCACCTTCTCAGCTACTGTCGACAGTTCTTTTAGAGGTCGAATGATTGTTCTAATAATGACAGCACCAATGATTCCAAATATGATAAGAGCAATGGCAATAACCGTCATCGTGTTTGTTAATATTGGTTTTGTGACAGTTGCAACATCTGCTAAATCCATTGTACCAATAATTTTCCAACCTGTTAGTTTATTGGTAGTGAAGAATACTTGATGCTTTTTGCCATCTTCCTCAATGATAAAGCTCCCCTCTTCTTTACCTTGCATCTTTTCTATATAAGATTTTTTGAGCTCTGATCCTACCTCTGCTTGTGGATCGGCAATAATAAGATTATTGGCATTTACTAAAGAGGTGTAGCCATTATCACCAATTTCCACTGAATTCACAAGCTTGGAAATTCCATCTAAATTCAGGCCAATAGAAATAACCCCTGACTGATCTTGTAATCCAGCTGAAACTGCTAGTATTAATTCCCCTGTAATAGTTGATATATAAGGATCAACCATTACTCCCTTACCTGGCGACTCTATAGCCTTTAAGTACCATGGTCGGGTAAATGGATTATAATCTGCTGAAGGTTTAGCGTATGGCTCACGTAAAAATGTATGCCCTTCAATCGCTAAATTGACAACAGAAACATTGCTATGTAAGGCATTATATTTTTCTAATTCCTTTAAAGCCTCTGCATCTTGCACATTCTTATTAAAAAATTTAGCTAAATACTCCGCATCACTAAGTATAGGTGATATCTCATCTGAAATTAGTGTATTTAATAATTTTACATTTTCGCGTGAGCTATCACTTAATTCCTTATGATATTGATCGGACGCCTTCATATATGAAAACGTACCAATAGCAATGCTGGGGATTAAAAGTGTTAATGTAAACGCCCATAATAATCGAGTTCGCACGGAAAAGCTTCTTTGTTTTCGATGATTTTTCAAGATATCACCCCGTAGTAAAATTTTCTAGCCAAAACTTACTATACACATAATGGAGGTCAAAATTTTACTTTTTGATATTTCTAAATATTGATAAAAATTTAAACTGACAATTAGCTTCTTCTCTCTCGTGCTTTATTTCTCTAATACTTCCTGCAAAAGTCTACTTGTAGCAGTTGTATGAGGTTAAACTAATCGAAAAGCTGCCTCATCACGAGACAGCTCACAAAAAAATTATTAATTTAGCGTACTTCTGTGCCTTCAATTGTTGCAATAGCTTTTAGCACTTTATTATGTGCCGCAACAACTTCTTCGTCTGTTAATGTACGCTCTGGATCGAAGTATGTTAGGGAGAATGCCACTGATTTTTTACCAGCCTCCATTTTTTCACCTTCATATACGTCGAATACACGAACGTCTTTCAATAATTTCACACTTGCTGAATGAATAGCCGTAATGACTTCTCCAGCTGTTGTTGCACTGTTCATGATAAGTGCAATATCACGAGACATAGCTGGGAAACGAGGCACTGGTGTATAAGCAAGAGGTGCTTCTTTGGCAGTAGCATTTAATAATGCTACTAGATTCATTTCCATTACATATGTGTCTTTTACACCCCATGCTTTTTGTTCTGCAGGATGTAAGCCGCCGATAATACCGATTTGTTCACCATCTAAAAGAATGCTAGCAGTACGTCCTGGGTGTAAACCATCTACTTCAGCTTTCACAAATGAAATACGATTCTCTAAACCAAGCTTACCAATAACACCTTCTACAATTCCTTTTAAAACGAAGAAGTCTACTGCTTTTTTCTCGCCCTGCCAAGCATGATCAAGCCATTTTCCTGTTACTACTGCTGCCACATGCTCTTCCTCATATGGTTGCCCCTCTTCTGATTGACCGAGGAAAACTGAACCGACTTCATACAACGCTACACTATCAGCCTTACGTGCAACATTATACGCAGCTGCTTCAATTAAATGCGGGATAAGACTTTGACGTAGTGTTGAACGTTCTTCGCTCATCGGCATTAGTAAACGTGTTACTGGCTCAGCTTTCAGTGCAAAGCGTTGTGACAATGCATCTGAAGTTAATGAGTAAGTTACAGCTTGGTAAAGGCCTGCCCCTTCCATGAAACTACGGACTACACGACGATTTGCTTGGTATGGTGTTAAACGGCCTACTTGGTCGGCTCCTTCTGGTAATGTCATCGGAATTTCATCATAGCCGTATAGACGAGCGATTTCCTCTACGATATCTTCTTCAATTTTAATATCTTGACGACGTGTTGGTGCATCAACGATTAGTAAACCATTTGCAGCTTCTACACCAAATTTAAGACGCTCTAAAATAGAAAGCATATCTTCTAATGAAATTTTCATACCTAAACGTTCATTAATAAAATCTGGAGAGACGACAACACGTGCTGGTGATTTATCTAGTTCATCCACGATGCATGTGCCTTCTAACACTTCGCCGCCAGCTAATTCAGCTAGTAGTGCAGCAGCACGTTCTGCAGCAGGTAACACACGGTTAGGGTCAACACCTTTTTCAAAACGAGCAGAAGCGTCTGAACGAAGACCAAGTTGACGCGATGTTTGGCGTACAGTTAAGCCGTCGAAGTAAGCAGATTCAATAACAACCGTTGTAGTAGACTCAGTTACTTCAGAGTTTGCACCACCCATTACACCTGCGATGGCTACTGGCTCTTTACCATTTGTAATAACTAAATCTGTCGCTTTTAATGTACGTTCTTGGTCATCTAATGTCGTGATTTTTTCATCCTCTGTTGCTTTACGAACTACGATCTCACCAGTCGCTAGGCTATCGTAGTCAAAGGCATGAAGCGGTTGGCCATATTCCATTAAAATATAGTTCGTTACATCGACAACATTGTTATGTGGGCGTACGCCTGCTGCCATTAAACGATTTTGTAACCACATTGGTGATTCTGCGATTTTTACGTTTTTCACAACTTTTGCAACATACATTGGATTTGCTTGTAAATCTTCTACTCGAAGCTTTAACATGTCTTCAGCTTTTTCAGATGATGTGCTGTAGGCGATTTCTGGATACTTTACTTCTTCAGAAAGAATGGCACCGACTTCGTACGCCACGCCTAGCATTGACAGTGCATCTGAGCGGTTTGGTGTTAAACCAAGTTCTAATACTGTGTCACGTAGACCTAAAATAGCAAGGGCATCCGAGCCGACTTCAGCATCAGCAGGAAGCACATAAATGCCTTCAGAATATGCTTTAGCAACAAGTTTCCCTTCGATACCAAGCTCTTGCAATGAACAAATCATACCGTTTGATTCATGTCCACGAAGTTTTGCCTTTTTAATTTTAATGCCACCTGGTAAATGTGCACCTGGACGTGCCACGATCACTTTTTGACCAACATCGACGTTTGGAGCACCACAAATAATTTGTTGTGGCTCAGCTTCACCTACATCCACTTGGCAAATATTTAATTTATCCGCTTCAGGATGTTTCTCTTTTGATACGACATAGCCGACAACAATTTTTTCCATCCCTTTAGCACGATTAATTACTGCATCTACCTCAATCCCAGAGCGTGTAATTTTTTCAGCTAACTGTTCAGGCGCTAAATCCTGTGTATTTACATAATCTTTTAACCATTCTAATGATACTAACATTTTTTATCCCCCTTACGCTTCTGTTCGCTCGAATTGTGATAAGAAACGTGTGTCACTTGTATAGAAATGACGAATGTCGTCGACACCATATTTCAACATAGCGATACGTTCTGCACCGATACCAAATGCAAAGCCTGAAACTTTCTTCGGATCATAGCCAGCCATTTCAAGTACATTAGGATGCACCATACCTGCACCTAAAATTTCAATCCAGCCTGTGCCTTTACATACGTTACATCCTGAACCACCACATTTAAAGCAAGAAATATCCATTTCAACAGACGGCTCTGTGAATGGGAAGAAGCTTGGACGTAAACGAATTTCGCGCTCTGCGCCAAACATTTTCTTCGCAAGAGTATCTAACGTACCTTTAAGATCACTCATGCGAATATTTTCGCCAATAACTAAGCCTTCAATTTGCATGAATTGGTGTGAGTGGGTAGCATCATCGTTGTCACGACGGAATACTTTACCTGGACAAATAATGCGAATAGATTCACCTTTTTTCTTTTCCATTGTGCGAGCTTGCACAGGAGATGTATGCGTACGTAATAATATTTCCTCGGAAATATAAAACGAATCTTGCATATCACGAGCAGGGTGTCCCTTCGGCAAGTTCAGTGCTTCGAAGTTATAGTAATCCTTTTCCACTTCAGGACCTTCTGCAATTTCATAGCCCATACCGATAAATAAATCTTCAATTTCTTCAATAACGCGTGTTAATGGGTGACGATTCCCAACTTTAATTTCACGGCCAGGTAAAGTGACATCAATCGACTCACTTGCTAATTTTTCAGCAATTGCCGCTTCTTCTAGTACAGTCACTTTTGCCTCTAACACAGCCGTTACATTTTCACGAACCGTGTTCACTAAGGCACCCATTTTCGGGCGTTCCTCAGCTGATAATTTCCCCATCCCTTTTAATAAATCTGTGATAGGTCCTTTTTTTCCTAGATACGCTACTCGCACATCATTTAACTCTTTTAAATTTGCTGCCGCCTCAATTTTAGCAAGTGCTTCTTGCTCTAATTGCTTTAATTGTTCTTCCATGTAATAAACCCTCCTTATTCAAATCAGTGCCAAATGATGGCATAAAAAAACTCGCCCCTAAAAAAGGGACGAGGACATATTCGCGGTACCACCCTAGTTATTGCAAGGTAAACTCCTAGCAATCACTTCATTGACATAACGACTAGATTAAAGCCGGCATACCTTTACAGCATTTCGCTGGTCCCGGTAGCTGCTCGCGAGATGAATTCAAAACTGCATTGGTACGGCACTGGCTCTCAATCTCCGGCCTGCGCTCCCTGTCGTCCATTCACAATCTTTACTACTTCCCGGTCATAGCATTTAAGTTTACATTTTAAATGTGATTATACAATACTATACCAATTCAAATCAAGAGCCATGTGCCTATTATCGTCGATATTGATGGTTCTATCGGCAATTTTAGGCTCATCAACAAAAGTTTTGGATGACATTTGTTAAAACATATGCCATGTACACGTTATGTTGATGAGCCGCAATTTTAACGATTTCACCATATTCTTGCAATTACAATTGCGATCACTTTTATTAACTACTTAACAAATCCATATAAAACGATTCCTGTTGCCACTGCTACATTTAGAGACTCCGCTTGTCCCAAAATTGGAATGATCATATTTTGATCAGTCATCGAAAGTAATTGTGGATGAATGCCACTACCTTCATTCCCCATCATTATAGCGAATGATCCAGTATGCTCAATGTCACTATAGACAACTGCATCCTCATCTAAAGCAGTTCCAAATACTGGTACACCATTATCCTGTAGCTGCTCAATCCATTCTTCTAAATCACCTCGAAGGACAGGAATATGGAAATGTGAGCCCTGTGCAGAGCGAAGTGTTTTAGGATTATATAAATCCGCACACCCCTTGCCAAGTATTACTGCATCTAAACCAGCTGCATCCGCAGTACGAATCATCGTCCCAATATTCCCTGGATCTTGGACGGCATCAATTAGTAGCACCTTGCGCCATGAAGCCATTACATCTTCTTCTACCAAAGGCTGCTTACAAACTGCAAATACACCTTGAGACGTCTCCGTTTCAGCAAATTCCTTGGCAACAGCCGCTGTTATTTCAACGATGGCTACATTATCAATCGGCCAAAGCATTGGTAATTCTACACCTTCACGTACAATTAACTGTAGCACCTGCTCCGTATTTTTTAATGCTTCCTCCACCAAATGGAAACCTTCTACTATGAATTCTCCAGATCTTTCACGTTCTTTACGTGTTGTCGCTAGCTTTTTCCAATATTTCACTAACGCATTTTGCGTAGATTCAATTCTTTTCATCGTAACTCGTACCGCCTTTTCCCTTTTTACTGTTCATTATTATACAGTAGAAAATGATAAATTCCATTACATAGTTATGCGAAAACCATTATATAGTTATGTTCATCTCTTTATTTATTTACCCTACTAGATATAATTATAAAATCATCGAGATACATGTTATAATTTTCAATATTTCAGAAAAACCGAACAATTACCCCATTTTGTGTGATGGCTAGGTAATAAATAATCTAATCTTACCATTTTACTGATTCTTGAATACATAAATAAACTTAAGGGTGAAAATGCATGAAAAAAAATGTACATGTCGTAGGTGCAATTATTGAAAATGATAAGCATGAAATATTTTGTGCGTTAAGAAATCCTAATATGGTACTAGCAAATTATTGGGAGTTTCCTGGTGGCAAGATCGAAGAGGGGGAATCACCTGAACAAGCGTTATCCCGTGAAATTTTAGAGGAATTTAATTGCTCGATACAAGTTGGGGAAAAGGTTGAGGATACCATTCACGAATATGAAAAATTTATTGTACGCTTAGAAACATATAAGGCTTCCATCATAAAAGGAGAGCCTGTCATGCTAGAACATGCCGAAATTAGCTGGGTTCCTCGGAACGAACTTTTAAATCTCAATTTTGCTCCCGCTGATATCCCGGCAATAAATAAAATACTTGCCGAAAAATAGATGAGAGAAAAGAGCCGAATACTTTCTGCATTCTGCTCTTTCTATTTTCTACTGTCCTCATTTAAAGCCATTTTCTATTCGGTGGAATACTTTGAGGAAAATTAAATACATTAAATGGGTCGTATTTTGTCTTTACTTCTCTTAGCATTCTAACATTACGACCATAATATGCAGTTAGCCAATCTTTGATAAAACGATCTGGGAAATTCACATAATCACCGGCTGTGTAAGGAGACAAAGCACGTCTTAAATTTTCCACCCACTGAATATTTTTCTCTTCTTCTTTAGGCTTTTCCCATGAAGTATTGTACTCTTGGGCAAATAAAGCATTCCTATAAAAATAGGCTGTTTGGTTTGGTGCAATTTGACTTACCGCACCTCTAAGAGATTGCTGCCAAATGGTCGTATTTTTATTTGGAGCATGCGTTAAAAATTCTTTCATTTGTACAATCGCAGCATGGGGGAATGGCCTTATTATAAAGGACCCAGACCTTTTACGAAGGGCTGGTCGGTTGCCGCTTGGTAAGTCAAAAAATTCTACAGCCTTAATATACGGTACTTCCTTTATCCATACACTCGTTGGTGAACCTGTTTTCTTTAAAGGACGGAGAAGTTTTTTTAACTCAGATGCTGAACCTATAAACTCTCCTTGAGCAACAATTTCACCCACTTCCTTTGATTTAAGCTCAATCTGTGAGGTTAAGCGTTCATCTGTAAAAGGCGCCCATTTTTGCCATGCATCAAATGCACGCTCGAAATCCTCCCATCCCCATGTGATCGAGAAAATGGACACATTAGCAATAGGATGCAATTTAAATGTAAGGGCTGTAACAATGCCAAAATTCCCTCCTCCACCACCACAACTTGCCCAAAATAAATCACTATTTTTCTGCTTGTTAGCTTGGATTACTTCTGCTCCTTCATGACCACTTGCACTAACCATTTCAATTTCAATCAAATTGTCACAAGTTAACCCAAACGGACGCGACAGCATGCCAATACCCCCTCCAAGCGCCAAGCCAACAACCCCTACACTACTTTCGGTTCCTGCAGGGATTGTAACACCATTTTCCCATAATTCCCGATACACTTTTCCTAAATTAGCACCTGCTTTAATTTTCGCTGTCATATCTTGAAGATTAATTGTTATGTCATTCATTTCACTAACATCTATGACAAGACCTTTATTTAATAATGAATAATTTTCATAACTATGTCTTCCACTTCTGATTCGAAATGGTTCATTATTTTCTCTCGCCCATCTTAATGCGTTTATAACGTCTTTCGTATTTCGACAAAACACAATAATACTCGGATATTTTGGATCATTTAAGTTATTATTTGTTCTTGCTTGCTCATAATCCGTATCTTCAGGGGTAACAATTCTTCCTGTGAGCTTTACTTTCTTCAACATACAGCCCCTTTCTCAAATGATGCAATGCATATGTTCTATCCTATGCGTATCACTTGGAAAGAATATGAAAATTGAAATTTTTTATCAAGTGAAAATTAAAGATAAATACTCATTTTCTTTATTCATACATATGATGCTATATTGAAACCAACTAGGAGGTCTTCTAATGATTATTCATGTAGTGAGCGCTGGTGAAACACTTTGGCAAATTGCAAACCACTATTCCGTACCTATCAATTCCATTATCCAATTAAATGCATTATCTCATCCAAATCAATTAGTAATCGGACAATCACTCGTTATCCCCTCTCCTTATACAACTCATACTGTAAAAAAGGGCGACACTTTATCGTCGATTGCCCAACAATATAGTGTATCTATTCAATCGATTATTACAGAAAATCATTTAACAAATCCAGATGTCTTAACACCTGGAACTAAGCTAGTTATTCCACCTATTACACATATTGTGAAGCCTGGAGAGACGCTAGCGCAAATTGCCAATCAATATGGTACGACTGTTCAGGCAATTGTTTCGGAAAATGGAATTACAGACCCGAACATGATTTATGTTGGCACAAGTTTGATCATTCCAAGAGCTAAGCCTTCCATTGAAGTAAATGCTTATACGTACCAAAAGCCTGAAGAAGCTGTTCGTTCGATTAACGCTATCGGTCATCTCCTTACTTATTTTAGCCCCTTTGCTTATATGATTAAGGAGGATGGAACATTACAGCCTGTAGAAGATAAAGAAATGCTCGATGCGGCAATTCCCAAAAACATTACACCTATGTTAACCATTACTAATTTCTCTTCCACACAAGCAGGCTCCAACTTATCCCATGTTATTTTATCTAGCGCTGAACTACGGGAAAAGGTCATCAACAATGCGCTGAAAGTGATGGAAGAGAAAGGCTATAAAGTATTAAATATTGATTTCGAAAACGTTCTTCCAGCAGATCGGGATAATTACAATGCCTTTCTTCAGTTAGCTGTTGACCTTCTTCATCCAAAAGGTTACCTAGTATCAACGGCACTTGCACCAAAAACGAGCGCAACTCAGGCAGGAACATTATATGAGGCACATGATTATGAGGCACACGGTAGAATTGCAGATTTTGTAATTTTAATGACATATGAGTGGGGTTATCGACTTGGTCCTCCACAAGCTATTTCACCTATTAATGAAATGAGGAAAGTTGTGGAATATGCTTTATCAGTAATGCCTGCTCACAAAATATTTTTAGGCTTTCAAATTTACGCTCGCGATTGGCTTTTACCACATGTTAAAGGGCAAGAAGCAGAAACATTCAGCTCTCAAGAAGCCATAAACAGAGCCGTAAAATATGGAGCAACCATACAATACGATAGGATCGCTCAATCACCTTATTTTCGTTATGTTGATGAAAAAGGTAGAAATCATGAGGTATGGTTTGAAGATGCTAGAAGTGCACAAGCTAAGTTTGACATGACGAAGGAATATAATCTTCGAGGTATTAGCTATTGGGCGTTAGGTTTTCCTTTCCCACAAAACTGGGCACTTTTAAATAATGATTTTTCCATTAAAAAGGTTTCATTATAAACCCCTAAAGAGTCGCCTAGCTGGAACGAAGATCAAATCAACTTATATAAATGATTAACAAATGTCATCTACAACTTTTGGAGATGAGCCAACTTTTCAGTAAAATCCACGCTTTTTTGCTTAGTATACGTATTTAAGGATTAACTATTAACACAAATTTTTCATTTAATTCTTACCTTTCCATGATAAAAAATCGATTCGAAGCCATATTAAGAAATATCAAAAGGAAAGGAGAAACTAAACATGGGAAGAGACAATAAGCAAGGGCAAAGCGCAAACAAAGGGTCATTACCTCAAACGCCAAAAAACCAAAAAATAGCACCAGACAAAGCTAGTGAAGCAGCCAATGAAGAATTTTCTCAAGAGTTTATGAACCTGATTAATTCGGTCACTAAAGAAGGCAAAACAAAAAAATAAGGGGGGCTTCAAGTGGATTTAGAACGTGCACAAGAAATTGTCGCCTCACCAAAAGAATATGAAGTAAGCTATAATGGCGTCTCTATTTGGATTGATAAGCTTCACGATGATGGTAAAACAGCAACTGTTCATTTACGTCGATCTTTAGAGGAACGATCTGAAGTGGACATAGGAGAATTAAAGGAAGAGTACCTCGTACATTAGACTTTATCATCAAATAAAAAAACTGCTTACTTCCTGTAGTGAAGTAAGCAGTTTTAATGTTGTTGAAAAATATCATGTCAATGAAATTAAACTATTCGATAAAGTATGGCACTTCGGCAAAACGAGTGTGTATATTCTGGCATGTCATTCTAACTTCTATCCATCACTTTGACGGTTCTATCCACGTCTTCGGATGCTCTATCCACGACTTTGGCTGTTCTATCCACGACTTTGACGGTTCTATCCACGTCTTCGGCTTCTCTCCGTCGCTTTGGCTGTTCTATCCACGTCTTCGGATGCTCTATCCGTCGCTTCGCCACATCTTTCACAAAGATTTTCTTAACCCATTTTATTCAACACTATGAAATCTCCTTACTCTCTACAGCGAAGTAAGCAGAATTCTAATGCCATTATTATTTTTACAATTCCCCCTCTGATAAGCCCAACTTTAAATGACGAAATCCTCCACATATTTAATCTCTGTTAATATATCACTTGCTCGATTGTGTAACTCTTTGTAGTTATTGGAAATCTGTTCGGCAGAAATTGGCTTACTAAATAAATATCCCTGGATATAATCGCAATCACCCTCAATCAGGAAAGCAAGCTGCTCGACTTCTTCTATTCCCTCAGCAACAACTTTCAATCGCAAATGCTTCGCCATTGATAAAATCATAGAAACGAGCGCTTCATCATTTGGATTATGCTGAATATTCCGAACGAACGCCCGGTCAATTTTTAAGCAATCAATTGGAAAATCTTTTAAATACGAAAGCGACGAATATCCTGTTCCAAAGTCATCGACAGCAATTTGGATACCAAGTGCCTTTAATTCATGAAGCAACTGTGTCATTTGATCGATATTCATTGTCATACTTTCCGTAATTTCTAATTGTAAATATTTTGGCTCTAATTTTGTACTTTGTAAAATTTCTTGCACCATTTGCACTAAATCCTGTTGAAATAATTGACCGAGAGATAAATTAACAGCAACCTTTATTGGTGGCAAACCTTGCTTCTCCCATGTTTTCACTTGAGAGCATGCTGTCTCCAAAATCCATTTCCCTAATGGAATAATTAGTCCCGATTCTTCTGCAATCGGGATAAACAACTCCGGTGAAACAAATCCACGCGTTGGGTGACGCCAACGTACTAGAGCTTCCACCGATTCAATTTTGCTAGTTTTTAAATTTACCTGAGGCTGAAAATCCAAATAAAATTCTTCATTAGCTAATGCCTTATGAAGCTCTTGCTCAATCAAAATACGGTCAGCTATGCCATTTGACATATATGACTTATAAAAAAGAAATCTTTGAGGTATTTGACTCGCTTCTCGCATCGCTAACTGAGCATGCATTAAAAGCTCTTCACCTGAGCAATCTTCATCATGCAGGGCAATGCCAATATTAAGATTACCGTTGAGAGAAAATAATTGTACTTGTAATGGTTTTTTCATTGCATTCTTCAGGTTAAAGCAAAATTGTAATAGTTCTTCAGTAGTTGTTACATGATTGATATAAATAACAAACTGCCCCTCACGAAGCTTTGTTGCATAATAATGAGGAGGTAATATAGCTTGTATTCTCTCAGCTACGAGCTTCATCATTTCATTGGAATAGCTAATACCTATAGACGAGCGGATGGCTGCAAGACGATCAATCTCAATTGCAATGATTGCTTTTTGATGACTATTGGCATGTAAATCCTCTTTTAAGGTTTTTAATAATAAATGTTCATTCGGAAGCCGCGTAATATCATCATGAAAAGCTTGAAAGCGAAGCTCCTGCTGTGAATGCTCAAGGTCTTGCTTTATTTTTAATAATTGCTGATACGGTTTTTCGACCGATGTATAATATATTGCTTTAAAGAAAAAGTAGAATGCAAAAAATTGATAAATAAGTGCAGAAAAACCCCAAATAGATTCCCAATCTTTAATGAAAACAAAGAAAATATCGCTAATAATTAAATAAATTGCAGCACTATTTAGCCATATAACTCGTTTGGACAAACTTTTTATATTCTTACTTAAAATCACAATCGTTGCACCTTGTACAACAGCAGACACCAAATGGACAATAGCCTTCACTTGATTCAGCAATTGTTCTTCAGGCAAGAAATAATTTGAAGAGAAATACACTAGTACAAAACTCAACAATACAAATATTAAAGAACTTCCATATGTATAAATACGATAATTCATCGTTAAGCGTTTTTTGGGTTTTAAAATAATAAAGAGAAAACCGATTGATAAGCATAATCGCATTATTATATGTAACAAAATTTCCATATCTTGTGTTTCAGCCATTGGATTTTGTTTGATCACTAAGCTCAACATTTCCAACAAGGCGATGACAAAAAATAAATTACCTATGTATATTATTTGATTTGATAATAAGTGTGAAAAAACGAGCCAAGATTGAATAGCGATTGCCATTGTACAAACAATAATTAGTATTTGTATAATCAAATGCAAAGAGATGTAGCTTTCTTCCCTAAAAATACCAAATACCTGATTACTTAAACTTAAAAGTGGTATAACTAGCAATAATGGCAATACTATATACCAAATCTCTTTCTTTTCTATTTCTAATTGATTCAAACATTTCTCCAACAAAAACCCTCCATACCAATATATATCTTTAAATCCGATAGGTAATATCACCCATCTAAAAAAGACTCTTCCTCAAAATAATTAAAGTATGCCAATATTCGTTTTTCATTTTGATATTAGCATACTTTTGATGTTTTATCGCTCTATTCTTATTCTGAAGATAACAATTCACGCAGCTTAATCATTATTCTTGTGCGTCTTTTCTTCACTGCATCCACAGATAAACCTAGTTCTTTAGCTATTTCTGAGTAACTATAACCTTCTACATAAAAAAGTAGCAATATTTTTCTTTCTTCCTTTTTTAAATAGGACATAATACATTCTAATCGAGTAGGATTTATATCACTCATTTCATACTCTCGAACATAATTTATCGTTTCATTATCCACGAGTGTATAATTCGTTTCAAATAACCTTTCCTTTGAAAGTTCTTTTAAAATTTCTCCTTTGACGCTTGTATAAATGTAAGAAGAAAACAGCCCTTTTGATGGGTCCGCTTTGCGCCAAGCCTCCCATACAGCTATGGACGCTATATGACGATAATATTCAAAATCCTTATAAATTCGGCACTTTAATAAAATCGACGTGATCATTGGTTGGACTAATTCTAATACTTCATCAAATGGTAGTTCAGGTGATAGCTTTTGTTTAGTATGCTGTGTTGTCATCCTATTTTCCCGTCGACTATGCACAGTCCAATATTCCTAGGTGTCTCTATCATAATTATTATACGAAGAGGATGTCGAACAGCTCTTTTGTCGTTATGACCCGGAAGTTTTTATAAACCTTTCTTCATATTTATACATAATAACAGTATTATATTTTAAAAATCATATGTTTTTAATGTAATTCTATACATATTTCAAAAAAGGTTGGACAAATTACTACTAAGGAGGCGAAATAGATGAATTTTCAAATAAGAGATGCGATTACGACAAACGTACATGGCCAATCAGCGGCCGAATTTAAGGATATTGTCGAGGATGCTATTAGCCGTGGTGAAGAGCATTTACTACCAGGGCTTGGTGTGTTTTTTGAAAAATGGTGGCAGCAATCTAGTCCTGCTGAGCAGGATGCATTTACCCAAAAACTAGAAAAAGCCTTTGCTCACTAATTTTTTATAGACAGTTCATTCCATTTCCAATAAATGCATGATAAAGTTTAATTTATCAGAAAATTAGGAGGGATTGGAATGACTGTTGCTGTAGAATTAATAGTAAATCAACTAAAAAAGGTTTTATCTGAAGAACAGGTGTCAACAAACGAAACGGTGCGACAGCTACATGGAAGGGACGAATCACATCATGCAATGAGCTTACCAGATATCGTTACCTTTCCTCGTTCCACGGCCGATGTTAGTTCCATCTTAAAAATTGCTCATGCGGAACGTGTACCCGTCGTACCTTTTGGTGTTGGCTCAAGCTTGGAAGGAAATGCAATTCCTATTGCAAATGGCATTTCTATCGATTTCTCTGAAATGAATGCTATTTTAGAAATTCGACCAGATGACCTGCTAGTGAAAGTACAACCGGGTGTAACACGTTCTCAATTGAATAAAGAATTAAAAAAATATGGACTTCAATTCACTGTTGATCCTGGTGCTGATGCCACACTTGGTGGAATGGCAGCGACAAATGCCAGTGGAACTACCGCAGTTCGTTATGGTGTTATGCGAGATCAAGTGCGCGATTTAGAGGTTGTACTTGCAGACGGCTCTGTTATTCATACTGGTAGCTTAGCAGCAAAATCTTCTTCTGGTTATCACTTAAATGGTCTTTTCATTGGCTCTGAGGGTACGCTAGGTTGCTTCACAGAGTTAACTTTACAAGTCTATGGTATACCCGAATTTGTAACGGCGGGACGTGCAGTTTTTGCGACAGTTGGCGATGCTGTCAGTGCAGTAACCGCATTGTTGCAGGTGGGCATTTCAATTGGCCGTGTTGAACTGGTCGATGAAGCCTCTATCAAACAAGCAAATATTTATAATGAAACAGCCTATGATGAAAAACCAACATTATTTTTAGAATTTCACGGAAATGAAGCGGGTATGCACGCTGATATAAAATTTGCTAGAGAAATTTTTGAGGACTTTGGTTGTCTTTCTGTTGAATTTGAAAAAGACAATGCTGCACGGAATAAGCTCTGGGAGGCGCGCCATTCCTTGGCCTATGCATATATCCATGCCTATCCGGGGAAAAAGCTTATGTCGACTGACGTTTGTGTACCGATATCTATGCTTGCTGAGTCCGTTTTATATGCTCGTGAACAGCTTGAACAACTTGATCTTGCAGGCGGAATTGTAGGCCATGTTGGAGACGGTAACTTCCATGCCTTGTTAATGTTAGATCCAAATAATGCTGAGGAGCAAGCAAAAGCAGACCGCTTCAATGAGCATATTGTTCAATATGCTTTACTACGTGGCGGCACTTGTACTGGTGAACATGGTGTTGGTCTTGGGAAAATGAAATATCAGTCTACGGAGCACGGAACATCTCTATTAGTGATGAAGAGTATAAAGGCAGCACTTGACCCACATAATATTATGAATCCAGGAAAAATTTTCACTATGTAAACTTATTATCACTTTTAAACATCTTGAACCCGTTGGAGATCAGCGGGTTCCTTTTTTATACGGCCTTTTAGATTACCCGCTAAACAAGAAAAAAAGTAACCTAGCGTCTCCCAGGTTACTTTACTATGTAGCGATGTGGTCATCCACCTTGACAACGTACACCGCGCGTGGCTTACATCCCTCTGTCTGCACACCACTGTTATGTTATTCACATTGACACCCCCTGTTGCCGATGTGAACTCTGTATATCTAGTACTTCTCAACCCGAGAAGTATATGTCACAAATTAAGCTAAAATTGATGCTAGAACCGCTTTCTGTGCGTGGAGTCTGTTTTCTGCTTGCTCAAAGATGTAAGAATTCGGACCATCAATAACAGATGTCGCTACTTCCTCTTCACGATGCGCAGGTAAACAGTGTAGGAACATGTAATTCGGCTTTGCGTATGCAACAAGTTCATCATTAATTTGGTAACCTGCAAAGTCTTCTAGACGTTTTGCAGTTTCCTCTTCTTGCCCCATTGACGTCCATACATCAGCGTATACTACGTCCGCATTTAAAACCGCTTCTACAGGATCATTTGTGATTGTAATTGTACTACCATTTGCTGCTGCGATAGCCTGTGCTTTTGCGATAACCTCTACATCACATTCATAACCAACTGGCGTTGCCACTGCCACGTTCATTCCTACATGTGCAGAAGCGACTACTAATGAATGCGCCACGTTGTTGCCATCTCCAACATATGCAATTTTAAGTCCTTTTAGTTGACCTTTATTTTCAGCGATTGTTTCTAAATCCGCTAAAGCTTGGCAAGGGTGATAAATATCGGTTAATCCATTTATAACTGGTATAGATGCATGCTCTGCAAGCTCCTTCACCATAGCATGAGAGTTCGCTCGAATCATAATACCATCTAAGTAGCCTGATAACACATATGCTGTATCATATATTGATTCACCACGACCAATCTGCAAATCACGCGCATGCATAAACATACCTTTCCCACCTAGTTGAATCATACCTACTTCAAATGAAATACGAGTACGAGTTGAATGTTTTTCAAAAATCATACCGAGTGTCTTACCTTCTAGTAGCTTCGGACATTTCCCTTCTTTTGTAATTATTTTTAGTTGTGTTGCTAATTCAACTAACTGTTCAACTTCTTCACTTGTATAGTCTAGCAAGGTTAGTAGGTCCTTACCTTTTAAGCTTGATACTAACTTTAACTGTACTTCCTCGAGTAATTTCATCGCCTTCGCTCCTTGTTTCGTTGCTGTTGGGATTAGTATAACAAATGCATAAATATAAAATCAACTGAATTTTTATGTTTATTTTCAAAAATTAGAATTTTATCTTCTCATGTGTCTAAAATGCGAACGTTTGAATATTTATGCATTTTTTTAAAATTGCATTATTGTTAATACATATTTATAATTAATATATATTAATTATTTAGGTGGTAAAACGTATGGAGAAGGAATTGGTACATCTTATTAAGGAGATAAATCAAATTGATTATGAAACCAATTTAATGTTAACCGAAGAATTTTCCTCTATATTGGATGAAACATTAACTTCAAAACAAGCAGTATTTTTAAATCTTCTTCGAACAAAAGGTCCTCTTCAAACTTTTGAATTGGCAAAGTTAATGGGGACATCTGCGAGTGCAGTTAGCCAATTAGTAAATAGGTTGGAGCAAGAAAGCTATATAAAAAGAACAATGAGTAAAAAGGATCGTAGAGAAGTTATTATAGAGCTAGATGAACGGGGACATCTTTATTTTCAAAAGCAGGAGGAAATTGAGCTTGCTATTATTTATAAATATTATACAAAGCTCAATCGAGAGGACTTGTTACAATTAAAGGACATACTTTCGACATTACATTTTATTATTTCAGAGGAGCAGGAAAAAAATAAGCGTTCATAATGGAGGTATTATTGTGGATTTATATAATTTAAAAAAGGACATTTTTAAAATTGCTTATCCTTATATAAAAACTCGCCCAAATGTTGCTTTATCCATTGGTATCATTTCTCAAGGTCAGGAAGTGACTTTTACTTTTGGTGGCTCGAACTTTATGTTGGAAGAAAAACCTTATGTATATGAAGTTGGATCGATTTCTAAAGTTTTTACTACATCCATATTGGGGGAAATGATTCAGGAAGGAAAAGTCCATGTGGAAGATTCTATCGGCAAATACTTTTCAACAATTCCCGATAATCACCCTGTCACACTAAAACGTTTAGCCAATCATACTTCTGGGCTACCGGGAATAGGTGTACTAAAAAACATTTCCAATCTTTTTGATGCACAAACACCTCGTGATCCTTTTTGTCAATATTCACTGGACGAGACTATACATTATTTTAAAACGCACACAGACGAGCCCAAAGTTAAATTTCGCTATTCTAATGTAGGAATGGGGCTTTTAGGGTATATTTTAGCCAATACACTTCACACTGATTATGAAACTGCTATCAAACAAAGATTAACAGATCCTTTAAACATGCCAAATACATTTATCTCTATCCCTTCTGATCAAGCAGAGGCCGTATTGCAAGGATACACGATCCTCGGCCATAAAAAGCCACCACTTCAAATGAATGACTTTATGGCAGCAGGGGCAGTCCGTTCAACTGTTAATGATCTTTTAAAATTTGCGAAAGTACATTTAAGTGATGAAAATTTAGGTTATACATTAACACATCAAGCGACCGAAACCTTTTCAGAACATAAAGGTATTGGTTTAGGATGGCAACTCGATCACAATATCATTTGGCATAACGGTTCGACGAAAGCTTTCTCTAGTTATTTAGGGTTTGATAAAACACAACAAACTGGCGTTGTTGTTCTTTCAAATTATCGATCGCCTATATTGGCAACAAACCCTAGTCAAATTGGTAAAGATATATTGCAGCTTTTACAGGTCTAATAGATGATTATATGAATTTATCGATAAGTATTGTTAAATTATCGATAAAAATTTTAATTTATCGACATAAAAAACAGCCCTCAAACATTTAAGTTTGGGGGCTATTAAAGTAAAAGTATCTTCCACTAAATTCTTCATCCTTAGCTCTGTGCGGCGTCTACGGTTATGTAAGTATTGCTATAAAGAAGCATATTTATATTTTTTACATTCCACAATTTCCTAAATTCATTAATAGGAACTTTTCGATTATAGCTATTGTTATCATCATTACAATTCACCAGTTCCCTTAATGATTCTGAAAGGTAGACATAGTCCTTGTCATATCCTACGACAGGGACAAAATGCAAATTATTACGATCCTTATGTACCTTAATAAAAACAATTACGGGAATTCCTTTACTAACTTCGTACTTTAGTGTATTTATATTTCCTTTATAATAGCTTGTTTTAAATCCCTTTTTTCTTAGCACCGTACGGATTCCTTTTGGATATACATTACCTGACCTCATTTTACTAGGGAAATTAGTATATAACTCATCACCATCGGCCTCCATTCCAAAATGGCGCAACACATATGCTGTTGAAAATGCTGCACATTCCCTTTCGTTTTGTATATCTATCCTATTATTTCGTTTAATTAAATAGTTAGCTGGATAATCTCTTTTTCGTAAAACAGGTATGGGTAATGTCATTAAATATGCATTAATGATCGTTGATATAATAATCCATAAAATAGCTGTTCTAACAATAAACATACAACTCCCCCATTGCTTTGCGTCCATATCGCAACATTTTAACCTACCGAGTCAGTTGAATAACTGAATAATCAGTTATTATGTCTAGTGTAACATATTCACAAATATTGGTGTGCGGGAATTAGACCTCCCCATATCGTCCCGGTGTCTGTAACAGACAATCTCATTTTTTGCACTTGTACCATTTATCTATCGCCAAACTTTAAATTCCCCTCTTGAACCTCTAGTTACTTGATGTATTATGATTAGCTTATACCAATTGATAGGAGGAATTTTGATGAATACTAAAAAATTTTCTATTGGAGAATTTTCAGAAAGGACAGGAATACCAATTCCTACTTTGCATTACTATGATGAAATTGGTATATTACAACCTGAAAAAAATCCTTCTTCAGGGCATCGCATTTACAATCATCAAGATATTATTACATTACAAAAAATTATTAGTCTAAAATTTCTAGGGTATAGCCTTGATAAAGTTACTACTTTGTTAAATGAATCAAGTTTTAATATGGATTTAAATGAAAGCTTGTCCCTCCATTTATATGCTGTAGAAAAAGAAAAGGAACAAATTGAGCAAACAATGCGAGCAATTAAAAGAGTAATTAAATTAGTCGAGGTGGAAGGAGAAGTGGATGGTACTGTATTATTAAGCCTTATATATAGTATGAGTACAGAACAAAAACAAAATGAATGGATGGAACAACAAAATTTAAAAGTTGTTGTGGAAGAGTTATCAAAGAAATCAGAAGAAGATCAAATTGCATTGGATAAAACATTTATTCATTTAACTAAAGAAGTGAAAAAATTATACGGTTATCCAGTGGAAGACTTGAAAGTACAAGAGATGGTAAAAGAATATTTAGAAGCTACTTTTTCATACCTTGGTGAAAATTTGATACAAAAACTTGCTGATATAGATATAGAAGAGGTGGATATTCAACAATTCGAAAATATGTCATCTTCCCCCTTCACGGAAGATGAACAAAAATGGTTTAATCAAGCAATGCAATATTATATGCAATACACAGAATGAGCTTAGAAATGGACTTAGTTAAATAGTTTGAGTGTAAAGTTGAAAAGATAAAACATATTTTATTGATTTTTGCGCTTCACGGATGGCTAAAAGGAGCTATATTTTAATAAGAATAGGACTTGTGTGTATGATTGAATTTAAGTATACAAGTCCTTTTTTCAAAAAAGCCCCCTAACATTTTTGTTAGAAGGCAAAATTATGATTTATCTATTTAGTTCTTTTCATGCTTAGTCAAAAATAATTTTATTCACTGCATCACGATCTAATTTTTTAATAACTTCCACCATTAATTTTACAGCATTATCATAATCATCACGATGTAAAATACCTGCATGTGAATGAATATAGCGTGTTGCAATACCGATTGATAGTGCTGGCACACCATATTAAATTTATTGTGTTATGATTCTCTATAGACATAATTTTCAGTTATTTAAGACGCAAGGGGTATTAAAGCTTCTTATCAAGGAGTAGTTGAACTTAACATTGTACGTTGGGAATCTATTGACAATTTAGGCAAACAGATTACCAAAGTTAGAGACTCACAAAAAATTTATACAAATGACATAGTTGAAATACAACAAGTTGTAGATTTTGGTCGAGTTACAGAAAGGTCTCATAGAATACTTATTATTTTTAACTTAAAAAGGGACTTGGATAATATTGGATAAAAAATAATTTTATGAGTCATTTTTCAACAAGAGGAACAATAGTCCATCACACATCAGTCTAGAGGCTTGTGAGTAAAATTACACTCAGGTCCTTTTGTTATGCCTTCACATACGACCTGAGCGCAATCCATGCAGCCAAGTATCCGTCTTGCTATATCTCGAATCTTCTGAGAGCTGTTCTGCGGGACTTAACAATGCACACCAACTTAATGATGAGCTACCGCAATCTCATCATAACTTTCTTTATAAGCTAACGCTTCTCTACACCAATATTTGTAAATGTAGTACACTTTAACAAATAACTGATTGTTCAGTTATTCAATTAACGATACAAATAATAAGACAAAGTGATTAAGGAGTTGAAAAAATTGAATGCATTTATGCTAGATGGATGGACACCCATATTTCTTGTTGGGATTTACTTCATATCTCGTAAGGTAACACGAAAAACCTTATATACAGTTTCGTTAGTATTGAGCTTCATTTGTTTTGGCTTAGTCTTATACAGCATTTTTGTTGTTGGTGGATGGGAAGGTATGGGACTTGGATTCATTGCGATTAGCGTTCTATTAGGAACATGGATAGGTACTATAATTGGAATTTCTAGTAAAAAAATAAGTATGTAATTTATACCACAATCGGATGTTTTGGTTTAATAAGAACAGGACTTGCGTTTATGATTAATCTTCATATATACAAGTCCTTTTCTTATGCTTCCTCAATCACTCCTGTAGCTACAATCAAACAACCTGTGTAAATTCCCTCTGCTTCCTTCTCAACGCTTACAGGCTCAATAAACACTTCTAAGAGCTTGCTACTCAGTTCTTATAACCGTCAATCTCTTCTGTTGCTAATTCCATTTATCTACCAACTAACACTTCACAATGTTATAATTGCCATATAGACGGAATGTTCAGTTAATTGAGAACAAAGACCTGAAAAAGGAGGAGAAATGATTGAGCCAAAATAAGCAAGATAAAATCCAGATGCAAAAAAAGGTTCAAGGTTTATATAGAAAGACAAAACAACAGCGCAAGGAAGATGAAGATGATAACAAAATTGGTATAGTCATTGTAAATATTTGTACTGTATTAGGGATTTTAGTTCTTATACTAGATGCATTTATTAAAGAGTTCTAGATTTTTTTATTGGGAAATTTGAGCGTAGGAAATTGTAAAAAACTGTACACTTTGGGCTTGTGAGTAAAAATGCACACGCAAGTCCTTTTGTTATGCCTTCACAGTCAACCTGAGAGCAACCTATGCAACCAAGCATATATCTATCCAATCCTCGAATCAACTGATAGCTGTTCTGAGGGACTTAACAATGCACATCAGCTTAATGATGGGCTACCGCAATCTCATAATAACTTGCTATATAAGCTCACACTTCATCCCACCTAAATTGTAAATATGTTACACTTTAACAAACAACTGATTATTCGGTTGTTCAACTAACAAGTCAGATTGTTAAAAAATAGTTCCTATCTCTTTGATTTACCGAGCAATGGAGGGAGTAAAATGGGTGTAAAAAGCAAGTTTGGAATATTTATTTTAGCATGTGCTGTTTTAGGGATTGCACTATTTGTATTTACGCAAAAAGAACCGTACAGTACAGAAGCAGTGATGGACTCCTTATGGGTTAAACATAACGTTCAAAGCACCATGATAGGCGATACTGACCCTGTTCTTGATGTATCAGTTTACGATGAAAAAGACATAACAGTTGTTAAAAGTTATTTAGAAAACAACTTATCCGAGGAAGATTTAGAACACTACAAACTCAATGTGTATCAGTATTCAGAAAACCCATTTGAATTTATTAAAAATGCACAGGAGAACCGAGAATCAGATTATAAATAATAAAGATGTTATTTCCGCAAGCTTGTATGCTGTTTATTGAAGTAATACTAAGCTTATCTAAGGAGGCTTCCTTATGACTTATCTGGAAAATAATGGATTTAAATTTCTTAATTTTATTAATATACCAGAAACAGATATAAAAAAATACCAGCCCTTATCGGGTTCTTTTGCCGTAGTAAAGTGCGAAGGTAAGTTTCTCCTTTGCTATAACACTTGGCGTAAACAATGGGAACTACCTTCTGGAGGTAGAGAAAATAACGAAACGTCAAAGGAATGTGCCATTAGAGAACTTTACGAGGAAACTGGACAATTAGTTACAAACTTAGAATTTAAAGGATTAATCAAAGCAGAAAATTCATTAGATGGCAACATAAAATATAATCCTGTGTACTTTACTACAATAGAAAAACTACAACCATTTATAGAGAATGAGGAAACATCAGAAATAAAGCTTTGGGATTTAAATGAGGAAATAGGTTATATTGATTCAGTTGATATAAATATATTTGATTATCTTTAAACAAAGATAGTGAGCAATGGCTTCTTGAACTAACGGTGCATGATAGTACAACAAGGAACTATTGAAATACAATAAATATGGAGTTTTGGGGGATAATGATACTAAACAAATTTAAGGAGAATCAGAAATGAAAAAAATGCTTTTTAGCCTTATCTTCGTTTTAGTAATTCTTCCTTCACAAACACACTCTAAAAATAAAATTGAAGAGTTGCCGCCTTGTTCAGCGATACTTGAACCAACAAAAAACGTACCTAAAAATGCCAGAGGAGTAGCACTGATTTATAATATTGAAAGAAAGTTTAATGATGAGCGGACGAGTCTTAGTGTTCATGCACTTCATTTACCAAAACCATCTAGTTTTGGGGATTATGATGGTTATGAAGTATTAGCATATATTCCAAAGGAAATAAGTTGGATTTTCTCGTTGTCCCCTTTAACTAAATACGGAGAAACTTCTTGGGCTGGGAAATTGGATGAAGTTTCTCCTATAATGCGACCTACTCGTATCAAAGTTCGCACAGTCAATACAACGACAAAGAAAACGGGTCCTATTGTACTTGAAAAAATACTAAAACCTTGTTGAACTAACGGAGGGCTTTAGTTGAATAACAAAAGGACTTGCGTTTATTTTAATCTTCATATATGCAAGTCCTTTTGTTATTCTTCCTCTATCACTCCTGTAGCACTACATATGGCTTTGTAGCAATGATTATATAGCTATGTGTGATTGATTCCCTATCAACCCTCACAAGCTCGTTAAACACTCCTAAGACCTTGCTACGATTGCTCATGAAAGCTAACTCAAAGTTGAAGCCATTTAGCCACTTTCATCTCGCCTACTGAAACAATTCACCCTTCATCGCACTCCAACGCCCCTCAATATGAGCTTATCTACAATGCTTTGTTCTTCTGATTTTGGCTCTTCTTCCTTTCGTGCTTGACTCGCCAAAATATTCGTATATCAACGTCAACATTTATGTTCTTCTTTGGTCTAACCAACGCAAAAAGCCCCCTAACATTTTTGTTAGAAGGCAAAATTATGATTTATCTATTTAGTTCTTTCCATGCTTAGTCAAAAATAATTTTATTCACTGCATCACGGTCTAATTTTTTAATAACTTCCACCATTAATTTTACAGCATTATCATAATCATCGCGATGTAAAATACCTGCATGTGAATGAATATAGCGTGTAGCAATCCCGATTGATAGTGCTGGCACACCATTTGCAGTTACATGGATTGACCCAGCGTCTGTACCGCCACCAGCCATTGCTTCGAATTGATATGGAATATTTTGCTCATCTGCCACATCTAATACAAATTCACGTAAGCCACGGTGCGATACCATTGATGCATCGTAGACAACAATTTGTGGACCAGCGCCCATTTTACTAGTTGATTCTTTAGCAGTTACTCCTGGTGTGTCTCCTGCTACACCTACATCGACAGCAAAGCCAATGTCTGGTTGAATTTTATGCGTAGCAGTTTTCGCACCGCGAAGCCCTACTTCTTCTTGTACGTTCCCTACAGAATAAAGGATGTTAGGATGCGTTTCATTTTTCAAAGCTTTCATAACATCTATTGCAATTGCACAACCAATACGGTTATCCCATGCTTTTGCTAATAAGTATTTTTCGTTTTTCATCACATTAAATTCAAAATAAGGCGTGACCATATCGCCAGGACGTACGCCCCATTCAAGTACTTCATCTTTTGAAGCTGCACCAACATCGATAAACATATCTTTTATGTCTACCACTTTGTTACGCACATCTGCTGGTAAAATATGAGGTGGTTTTGAACCAATAACCCCAATAATTTCATCACCTTTACGTGTTGTAATTGTTACACGTTGTGCAAGCATCACTTGGCTCCACCAACCGCCTACAGTTTGGAATTTGATGAACCCTTTGTCATCAATTTGAGTAACCATGAAGCCAACTTCATCTAAATGGCCGGCAACCACAATTTTAGGACCATTTTCATCGCCAACTTTTTTAGCAATGACGCTTCCTAAATTATCTGTTTCAATTGAGTCTGCAAATGGTGCAATGTATTTTTTCATGACCTCACGTGGTGCACGTTCATTACCTGCGATACCATTCGCATCCGTTAAATCTTTAAACATTTGTAGTGTTGGATCTAGCTGTGTCATCTTTTTGCCTCCTGACTCTTGTATCCCCTCTATTATACTTCGTTTACCGAAATATTCCTAGTTAAATCGTCTGAAAATTGGTGTATTTCTCACTTTAATATCCTGAACGCTGACGATTATAATTCTCTTCATTTTTCTCTATATATGCCCCAACAACGTCCTCAAACGTAAAGCCTAGATTATACGCAAGTAATCCATAGCATTGCCAAATAGCTAAATAACTATCCTCTGTTGGTTGACTAATAAACTTTAAAATATAGTCCTGAGTTATTAAAAACGTCTCTGTTAAATCTCGCTTTTCTTCAATGACTGGCCATTTTTCTATCGCCGTATAACCTTGTAATAGACCAAGTGATAATATAAAATGAATCGAATCCACATATTCCTCTAAAATCACATCACGCTCTGAGGGTCCCTTTGTGCTCCAAAACTTAAAGCAACGTGTTTCATTGGCGAGTTCGGCCAGCTCTACCATTAATGCTAAACCTTTTTCTTTAAATACATTACGATTAATATTCTGTGTTTTCTCGATGAAATCATCAAGTTCTTTCTGCATTTTAAACAAATGTTGTAAATTCATTTTTTTCTCCTAAATTTCTTAAAAATATTTATAAAAAGTGAAACTAATTGCCCCCTCCAATCGTATAGGAAGGAATAACCTTTCTTCAAGGGGGAAATTAAAAATGTTGCCGTTACTTATTCGACTTGCTGTTATTGCGCTTATTATCTATGTATTTTATAAAGCGATTCGTTATATAACCGATCCTAAGCGAAAACTTGATGAAGCCTATGAAAGAGGCCAATATTATTTTTATGATGACGTCAAAAATGTCCGAAAAAATTTCTTTATCTCTTATAAGGGTGCTCTTTTCGAAGGTGAAAAATACCTCGGTACTACTGATG
This sequence comes from Lysinibacillus sp. G4S2, assembly GCF_030348505.1. Lineage (NCBI taxonomy): Bacteria > Bacillati > Bacillota > Bacilli > Caryophanales > Bacillaceae > Lysinibacillus > Lysinibacillus sp. G4S2. Next base: position 4,072,458 of record NZ_JAUCFJ010000002.1, read on the forward strand.
ATGCCTTCGAAGTTGTTACGATTTTCGTTGGTGCCCGTGACGCCGCTACATTGCAAGGTTTTACAAAAAGAGACTTTGAATACCTACAGCAGGAAATCCTATTGAACTATCCTAGCGCAAAAATAAACTGGAAGCAGCCCATTGAAAAGCTTATGCACAACACATCCTCATGATGAGGATGTGTTTTTACATTGTTTTCGAGATTTATTGGAAACATTTTAGGTTTTATCGGAATGTTTTCGCGATTTATCGGAATGTTTTCGCGATTTATCGGAATGTTTTCGAGATTTATCGGAAACTTTTTAAATTTTATCGGAATATTTTCGAGTTTTGTCACCAGATTTGTACTATGATAAAAACTTGAATAACTGCTAGTAACGGGAAGCCAAATGCAAAACTGTTATGACGTGTCTTGTGACGGAATAAATACATTCCAAGCACGCCACCTACTGCCCCACCTGCAATTGCTAACGTAAATAACGTACGTTCAGCAATACGCCATTCATGCTTTTTTGCTTTTGATTTATCCATACCCATCATAATGAGCAGAACTATAGATACAACTGCCATATAAGCCAAAAATGCTTGCCCCATAGAGTACTCCTTTTTTAACTTTTTACTTTTAATCTAACACAAAAAAGACTGACGGATAAGTCCATCAGTCTTGTAAGGGTATAATTATTTAGCTACTGCTTTTTTAGCAGATTCAGCTAATTGAGTGAATGCTGCTGCATCAGTTACAGCTAGATCAGCTAACATTTTACGGTTAACTTCGATACCAGCAACTTTTAAACCGTGCATTAAACGGCTGTATGAAAGACCATTCATGCGAGCAGCTGCGTTGATACGAGTGATCCATAATTTACGGAAATCACGTTTTTTCTGACGACGGTCACGGTATGCATATTGACCTGATTTCATTACTGCTTGGTTAGCAACTTTGTATAATGTATGTTTAGAACCGTAGTAACCTTTAGCTAATTTTAATACTTTTTTACGACGTTTGCGCGTCACTGTTCCGCCTTTTACGCGTGGCATATGAATTACCTCCTGCTTTTCATTAAAAAATGAATATTAGTTATTTTGTGTTGTCAAATTATTTCATGTAAACAAGTAAAGATTTGATGCGTTTGAAGTCACCAGATGAAACGATGTTCGCTTTACGTAGGTGACGTTTTTGTTTCGTAGATTTGTTTGCGAATAAGTGGCTTCCATAAGCACGGTCATATTTTAATTTACCTGAACCCGTTTTTTTGAAACGTTTCGCAGCTCCACGGTGAGTTTTCATTTTTGGCATGTCGAATTCCTCCTAAACTGTTCGTCTAATATTATTTCTCGTTCTTTGGTTGAAGAACTAAGAACATGCTTCGGCCTTCCATCTTCGGTTTTTGTTCAACCGTCGATACTTCAGCACAAGCTTCAGCAAAACGATCTAACACACGTTGACCAATGTCTTTATGTGTAATCGCACGACCTTTGAAACGTAGGCTACATTTAACTTTATCACCTTTTTCAAGGAATTTAATCGCATTACGTAGCTTCGTTTGGAAATCATGTTCATCGATTGTTGGGCTCAAACGAACCTCTTTCATTACGATGACCTTTTGATTTTTACGAATTTCACGGTCTTTCTTTTGCTGTTCAAACTTAAATTTACCATAGTCCATGATACGAGCGACTGGCGGCTTGGCTTGAGGGGCCACAAGGACAAGATCCAAGTTTACACGAGTGGCGATTTCTAGCGCTTCATTACGTGTCTTTACACCAAGCTGGTCACCATTGTGATCGATTAATCGAAGTTCACGTGCGCGAATGCCTTCGTTTACATACATGTCTTTGCTAATAGTAATCCACCTCCAAGTAGTTGTCGCGAATACATGGTTTGGGCAAAGCCTTGCCCGGTTGAACGGTACATCCTCTTGTCATGTCCATAAAAAAAGGACGGACACTTTTGAAGATGTCCGCCCGCTATATGTGCATGCGCAAGTCTACGCAAAACAATTCAACGTGTCATACCTGTTCACAGCTTAAGAGCGTTGTATCAGGTGAGAAGCGGGCAGCCTCTACTTCAACCACAAACTTTGTATTCATTAACCTTAACTATATTAACATGTACTCCATAAGCTGTCAAATGTTTATTTAACTTTTTTATTTATAGAGTAACCTAAACTTTTAATCTCAACTATTATAATGGTTTGCATCATAATGTGAGGTTGATTTCCGTTCCAGCTTGGCGCTTTGTTGCTGTCGCTACGCTTTCGCACAGACAAAGCTTCCTAGGGGCGTCGGGCCGACACGAGGTTGGTCACGAAGGTCTTATCACAGGAAGTGATGTTTTAGCCTTCGTTCCTCTATTGCTAATCCCCAAGAGTTATCTAGCCTTCACGCCAATCAACTTAAATCAATTCCGTCATGCTAAAAAGTTAAAATTATTTTGTAATTTCTGCTTTAATGTTAGCTAGGAAGTCCTGGAAGCTAATTGTTTCTGAATCTTTTGAGCCGTAGCGACGTACATTTACACCACCAGCCTCAACTTCTTTATCACCGATAACAAGCATATACGGGATTTTTTTCATTTGTGCTTCACGGATTTTGTAGCCTAGTTTTTCTTCACGGTCATCCATTTCAACACGTAAGCCCGCTGCAGTTAATTGCTCTTCAATTTGTTTTGCATAATCAAAGTGTGCTTCATTTGAAACTGGGATAACTTCAACTTGTACTGGTGCTAACCATGTTGGGAATGCACCTTTATATTCTTCAATTAAGAAGGCAACGAAGCGTTCCATTGTTGATACAACACCACGGTGAATAACAACTGGACGATGTGGTTTACCATCTTCTCCTACGTAAGTTAAGTCAAAGCGCTCTGGTTGTAAAAAGTCAAGTTGAACAGTAGATAATGTTTCATCTTTACCAATAGCTGTTTTTACTTGTACGTCTAATTTTGGACCATAGAACGCCGCTTCGCCTTCAGCTTCGTAATAATCTAAGCCAAGGTCATCCATTGCCTCTTTTAACATACCTTGTGCTTTTTCCCACATTTGATCATCATCGTAATACTTTTCAGTGTCTGCAGGATCACGATAAGATAAACGGAATTTGTAATCATTTAAATTAAAATCTTTATACACTTCAAGAACCAAATTCACAACACGTTTAAATTCATCTTTAATTTGGTCAGGACGTACAAAAATATGCGCATCATTTAAAGTCATACCGCGTACGCGTTGTAAACCAGATAGTCCACCTGAGCTTTCATATCGATGTTGTGTTCCTAACTCGGCAATACGAATAGGAAGCTGACGATAAGAATGCATTGATGATTTATAAACCATCATATGGTGTGGACAGTTCATTGGTCGCAATACTAATGTTTCGTTATCCATTTCCATTGGTGGGAACATGTCATCTTGGTAATGTCCCCAGTGGCCTGATGTTTCATATAATTTTTTCGAGCCTAATACTGGTGTATAAACATGTTTGTAGCCAAGACGCACTTCTTTATCTACAATATAACGCTCAATAATGCGACGAATTGTTGCGCCGTTTGGTAACCATAGTGGTAAACCTTGACCAACTGTTTGAGATAAAGTGAACAATTCTAATTCCTTACCAATTTTACGATGGTCACGCTCTTTTGCTTCTTCAAGCATTTGAAGATGATGTTTTAAATCTTCTTTTTTAAAGAAAGCTGTTCCATAAACACGTTGTAGCATTTTGTTATCTGAGTTACCTCTCCAGTAAGCACCCGCTAATGAAAGAAGTTTGAACTCACGAAGCTTGCCTGTTGATGGTGCGTGGATACCACGGCAAAGGTCGAAAAATTCACCTTGATGGTAAATAGAAACTTGCTCATCTGCTGGAATTGCTTCAAGTAATTCTAATTTATATTCATCGCCGATTTTTTCATAAATCGCTTGTGCTTCTGCACGGCTAACATTTTTGCGCTCTATTTCTAGGTTTTCAGCGATAATTTTTTTCATTTCTTTTTCGATTGCCGGTAGGTCTTCAGCAGTGATAGCTGTTGGTGCATCAATATCGTAGTAGAAGCCACCTTCAATAACTGGACCAATACCAAGTTTAACTTCTGGGAATAAACGTTTAATCGCTTGTGCTGTTAAGTGTGCTGTCGAGTGACGTAGAATTTCAAGTGCTTCCTCATCATCTTGTGTCACAATCGAGATTGTTGCATCCTCTTCAATTGGTGTTTTTAAATCTACTAAGACACCGTTTACTTTACCAGCATAGGCTTTTTTACGAAGTCCTGGGCTAATTGATAATGCCACGTCATCAGTAGATGTGCCTTTTGCAAATTCCTTTACAGCGCCATCTGGGAAAGTTAATTTAATCATATCTGACATTTTGTTTGCACTCCTTAAAGTTTGTTTATGATGCATGATTCGAAGTCCAAGAATCCCCGAAAAAATCAATTTCGCCTTGGCGTAATTGCGTCCGGATTTTGAATTGTGCACGCGCAATTCATTCCTTTCAAAATCCGTGACATCCGCCGGAGGCTTTATTTTCATTCAGTAGGTGTTTGAACACCTACTGAATGAAAATCGAGTAGGAGGGAGTGATTAACTCCCGACCTCTCCAACCACCGTACGTACGGATCCGTATACGGCGGTTCAATTAAGATGAATAACGCAAGATTTCATAACGAGCTTGCAGACTTTTGAGCCCTTGGTTACTCCAATAAGAGTTATCAAGGGTTCTGTGTAATATTGGACTTTTCGAGATACGCCAGTAACTCTTGCGAGTATTGCCCCATTCGTAAGCCTTCCAGTCTGGAACTCCTAAACGAATGAGGTTGCACACTTTCGTACGAGGCTTTTTCCAATTCTTCCATAAACACATGCGAAGTCTTCTTCTAATCCATCCATCCAGTGATTCAAATATTGATTTCGTATCCGCTAATGCAAAGTAGCCACACCACCCAATTAAATATTGATTCAATTGTTGAATTCGGTACTCCATTGGAAATGGCTTCTTTCTAGCTGTTAATTCCCGAATTTTGTTCTTCATTCGCTTTATGCTCTCTTTCGCAATTCGAACTTGTGGTTCTTTGCGGGAGGTAAAGCTAAATCCTAGGAATTTACGTTGCCAAGGACGAGCCACTGCGGATTTCTTCTCATTTATTTTCAATCGTAGCGTCTTCTCAATAAAGGTTTTGATACTTGCCATCACTCGTTCTCCTGCTCGTTTTGTTTTCACATAAATATTGCAGTCATCGGCGTAACGGACAAATTTATGACCACGTTTCTCTAATTCTTTGTCTAATTCATCCAGCACAATATTTGAGAGAAGTGGACTCAGTGGGCCCCCTTGGGGTGTTCCTTCATCTGTATCATAAACGACACCATTTATCATGACACCCGATTGTAAGTATCTACGAATCAGCTTGAGTAGAGGTTTATCAGAAATTTTCTTCGCTAATGTACTCATTAGACGGTCATGGTTTACTTTGTCGAAGAATTTCTCTAAGTCCATATCTACTACCCAGCGGTATCCTTCTTTTATATGACCTTTGGCTTCTCGGATTGCATCGTGAGCACTTCGTTTTGGTCGAAATCCGTAACTATGATTCGAGAAGTTCGGGTCATATAGGTTGGATAGCACTTGGGCAATCGCCTGTTGAATGAGTCGGTCTGTCACGGTTGGGATTCCTAATAGTCGCACACCGCCGTCAGGTTTCGGGATTTCGATTCTGCGAACTGGTTGTGGTTGGTAGGTTCCCTCAAGAATTTGCTTCTTAATCGTTAGCCAGTTTTCGACTACATGCTGTCGTAGGAATTTTACGGGCATTTTGTCTACTCCATGACTCCCTTTGTTTCGTTCCACCCGTTTGAGTGCGAGAAGCAGATTCTCCCGTGATAATATTTGATTCATTAGCATCTCGTTCGACTCCTCCGTGAATAGCTTGTCTTCTTATAACAGTTTCTACTGCACCCGCTCAATGTCCCTCATGGGATTCACCATTACCTCCATTAAGTCGGTCCTTCTGGATTTTCTGTGTTTACCATAGAAAACTGCATGCCAAGGGCTATTCTCTCCGAATTGTTCGGTCCTTCCCATTCATTCTAGAAGTGAATGGTACTATGACCTCTGCTGACTTCTGATGGTTCAGCTACCTATCGCTAAGTAGGTTACAAAGTGTACTTTGCGTTTCCATCAGACCTCCCCGGGTAAGCGCATGCACTTTCACACCATCTATCCGCCTCATTTACTCGATATGACCTTCGACAGAAAGGACTTTGTGTTGTTATGCACACTCATCCAATCATACCTAGCCTTATATGAGATTCGTGTTCCTCGGACCGGTGTTTTGCCTCCAGCTTCCTTCAGATTCCGCGTCGCCACGGACACCCTTGCTCTTGGCTAACCTCTACTTCTGTCTTCGGGGTTCGGGACTTGCACCCTATAGTTCATACGCATGCCGGGCGCACATAAAAAAGCTCCGTCCCTCACAAAAGGGACGAAGCGTATGCTCGTGGTTCCACCCTTCTTCCTTCCGACTCTTTTAAGTCAGACGAAGCTCAAGGCTAGCTAACGGGCTAGGGACCGGCGAAAGATTATCCCCTTCGCTGCTCAGTAGGTAGTAAATGATGTGTTCTAACTTAGGAAGCTTACAGCCAATGACTTCCCTCTCTAAAAGCTGATACACAAAATTCATGTCCTCATCAATGCATTTTATTATATGAGACAGTATACGCTCGATTGCCATAAAATGCAACTGCAAATCTTACATACGTCGATTTTTGCCGCGCATTTCAATCGGCTCTGTCAAGGCTTTGACACGCTCCATAATACGTCCAGCCTTCACTACTTCTATGTCACCTTTTTGTGTCTGTGATAAATGATGCTCTAGTTCATCATAATTAAAATTAGAGGTAATGAACGTTGGCAATTGCTCCGCCATGCGATAATGGAAAATAGTCCCTAGAATTTCATCGCGTGTCCATGCGGTCATTGTCTCGGCTCCTAAATCATCAAGCATTAACACTGGTGCCTTTTTTACATAGTCAATTTTTTCATTCAATGTATTATCGCCAATTGCATTTTTCATTTCTCGTAAAAATTCAGGCACGAAAACGACTACTGAACGAACTTTGATGGAAGCTAACTCATTAGCAAGTGCTCCTAATACAAAAGATTTCCCTACACCAAATTTTCCGTATAAATAATAACCCTTTGCAGGAAGCTTTCCTGTTTCTAATGTTGTCTTCACAAATTGTGCCGCTTTTTGTGCAATCATAACACGAGATTCATCGTCAATGAGTAAATCTTGAATTGTCGCTTGCAGCACATCCTTTGGCATATGCATACTCGCAATCATATTAGCTACGTCACGACGCTCTTCCTCACGTATCTTTTGCTCACATCGTACATAATCAATTTCAACGGTACTCCGCACTACACGTAAAGTAGGTAAAAAACCTTTTAAATAGTTTGTACAACTTTCTGTATTGTCACAGCCACAGCAAGTAGTAGATTGACTAATAAACTCATGAAGCTTCGGTAAATTTCGTTCAATTGTTTCATAGCTTAACTCACTTGCATGCTCTGTTAAAAACTCTTGTACACGAGGGTTTTCTAAAATTTCTCGACGCATCGCTTCATAACGTTCTTGAAATGATGGTACATTAATTGCTCTTTTTAATGGTCCATTAATCGGTTCGATTGTCGCTCACCCTCCTTACTTATCACTTTTCCCTAGCATTTCCAATATTTTTTGACGCTCTCGTTCAAAATCTATCGTGCCTGAAGTGTTTTCTTCCTGTTGTTCGTTACGTTTGTAAAACCATTCAGGTACCTTTTCTTCACGTTGATTACCTGAACGTCCTTTAGCACCCTGATTACTTTTCCTCGGTGTCTGTGGCTTATTTTTCCACGCAGAGTATTTATCATGCTCCTGGCGTGCTAGCTCCATTGCTTCCTTTGCTGTTTGAATATTTTTACGTACCCAATGATCCGCAATCGTTTCCACATATTTTTTAGGTAGCTTCATATCAGTTGTTAGCATTACATATTCCAAAAGTGCATTAACTACGCCTACTGGCATTCCATGCTGAACAATTAAACTTTCAGCAAGCTGTACGGAAGTCTGTAGAGGTTCTTTGCCATTATTAATATCCCGCAGTACTTGGACTGGCGGAGTCGTCTCTAAATAATGCTGAAGCTCCTGATCCTTTGTTTTTTGTCCGGATTCTTCAAGAGTTGACGGCTCACTCACTCTAGCAAGCCTTGGTGGCTCTTTTGATACCGTTAGTTTATAAAAATCCGCAGCTGCCTTACGTAATCGTTCCAGTGAAATACCTAGGTCATCATCTAATGCAAGAATCACTACTTTTTGCATATCCAGTGCAGTTAAGCGATATAAAAATGCAAGTTTTGCTATTGCTTCACGTACCTCAAGTGTTAGTAAACTGGCCGGCACAAGCTGCTCCGATAAGCCCGCCTGCAGCAGTTCAAAGTCAAACTGTTCAAAATAAAACGGATATACCTTTTGCTGTTGATCCTTACGACTAGTATTGGTTTGTAAATCATCTGGAATCTTTGAACTAACAGGCTTAAAAACGTCCATGAATACACGTGATACATCTTTAAATTCTGCATCTCTTGCAGATGGAATAAAACGCTGACGTAACTTCCGATAAGCTTGTTCCCCAATTTTACTAAATAAGAACATCGACAGCAGCGGATCTTTCATAAAGCTATCTGCATCAAGCGGACGTATCAGCTCATATAAAAAGCTACGCTGGCCTGCATCTTCTTTTTTCCATGTTCGTAACAAACCAATTGCTTCGAGCGCAATACGTGCCTCAAATACTTTACCAATTGGAAGCCCTAGCACGTTCATTAAAAAATAATGTGTCATTTGCTGCCTTGGCATTTGCTCGGCTTCTGCCCATAGAGTCAAATAAAGGCTGATTGGCTCCGCTCCAATTAAAGGCTGATAAAATAGCGTTACTAATTGACGTTCCTGCGTAGAAAGTGCATGAGGTAGACGAATGTCAAAAGGATCCGCGGGCTGCAATTCCTTATACAAATGGATCAACGTCTTTCACCCTCTCTGTTTTCCCTATGATTTCTGCTCTGTCTGACGTTGAATAATCTCTTTGATTTCTTCAATAAAGACATTAATGTCCTTAAATTGACGATAAACCGATGCAAAACGCACATAAGCAACCTCATCGATTTTCGCTAAGCGATCCATTACCATTTCCCCTACATCCTCAGAGCGGACTTCAGAATTCCCAATGCGACGAAGATCTTTTTCAATAGACATTACTAGTCCCTCAAGTACTTCAAGAGAAACAGGACGTTTTTCGCAAGCACGAATAAGTCCACGAAGTACCTTTTCACGGCTAAATTCTTCTCGTGAACCTTCCTTTTTCACTACAACTAACGGTGTCTCTTCAATTTTTTCAAACGTTGTAAAGCGGAAGCCACATGACTCACATTCACGACGTCTACGAATTTCTTTATTATCATCTACTGGCCTCGAATCAACTACACGCGTTCCGTTAAATTGGCAAGATGGACATCTCATATAATTACTCTCCTGATTTCACAACAATTTAATATTTCTATTATAACAAATTTCCTACGTGTAAGAAAAGCGCATTCATACAAGTGTGCTCATGATAAACCTTGCAAGGAGAAAGTACAAGCATAGATTCCAATAATTATCTTAGGTCATACTTTAGATTTCAATACAAAACCAATAATCGATTTAATAAAAAAAGCACATCGAAATCACTTGGATTTCAACGTGCTCATTTTAACTTCTTCCAGCTGGTGTCCAATTATGCCGAGGCATAATTGATTTATTATGCGTTTACTGTTTCTAAAGCTTTTGCCACTTTTTGCACAAGATCTACAACACGTGCAGAATAGCCCCACTCATTGTCGTACCAAGCAAGTACTTTTACTTTGCGGTTACCCATTACCATTGTAGAAAGTCCGTCTACTGTAGAAGAGTAAGTTGTTGTATTGTAATCAGAAGATACTAGAGGCTCAACTGAGAAGTTTAAGATACCTTTCATTGGACCTTCTGTAGCAGCCTTCACGAATGCAGCATTAACAGCATCTACTGTTACGTCTGTATTTAGATCAACTACAAGGTCAACTAATGATACGTTTGGTGTTGGAACACGAAGTGCCATACCGTGAATTTTGCCTTCTAATTCTGGTAACACTAATTTCAAGGCTTTTGCAGCACCTGTAGATGTAGGAATGATAGATTGTGCGCATCCACGTGCACGACGTAAATCTTTGTGTGGATTGTCTAAATTCTTTTGGTCATTTGTATAAGCGTGAATTGTTGTCATTAATCCGCTTTCGATACCAAATGTGTCATTTAATACTTTAGCAACTGGTGCTAAGCAGTTTGTTGTACAAGAAGCATTTGAAATAACATCATGTTTTGCGATATCTAGTTTCTCGTCATTTACACCTAAAACAATTGTTACGTCCTCGTTTTTACCAGGTGCTGTTAAGATAACTTTCTTTGCGCCAGCTTCTAAGTGCATTGCTGCTTTTTCACGATCATTAAATTTACCAGTCGCTTCAATAACGATATCCACACCCATTGTTGCCCATGGTAATTTTAATGGGTCACGTTCGCTAATAATCTGAACTCGTTTACCATTTACAATTAAAGCATCGCCTGCTGGTTCAACCGTACCTTCAAATGTTCCGTGATTTGTGTCATACTTAATCAAATGTGCTAACGTTTCAGCTGGATAGCTCGCGTTAATTGCAACAATATTTAAACCTTCTTGTACGATCGCTTGGCGGAAAACCATACGTCCGATACGTCCGAAACCATTAATAGCAACTGATACTGTCATTTATAAAATCCTCCTGTGAGTACATACTCAAATTAATTATATACTTTATGCGAATAGTATAACACAATTTTAAAAAAGATGAACATTATATAAGTCATAATATTAAAGTTCTTATTTTCTGAAAAATAAAATCGTTAAATTTCAGTCTTATTTTTGGCGTAAACCCACAAAAAATGCATAGCAAAATGTTGTTGTTACACATCCTTATTAATGAATATTTTGTCAATTAAATTAAGGTGTCGTATTAAATAAAGTATGGCTCTTTGGCAAAACGATGGGTTGATTTCAACAATATGAAGAGGCTGGGACATAACTGGCCAAAACCTAAAAAGCGCGAGAAATCAATTTAGAAACGTTGATTTCTCGCGCTTTTTTGATGTTAAATTTAGTGTTGCATGAAGATAGATGTCGATATTTTTCAAAAGTTGGTTGATAAACTAAAAAAGTTGGTTGATAAATCGATAAAGTTGGTCGATAAACAATCAAAATTTCTCGACAAATCTCAAAGCTGCAGTTCATTAAAGATTTCTGTTGCTACCGTTGTGCTCCGCTCCAATTTCGCTGCAGAAAAATGAGGTTTTGTCCCAGCCGCATCGAAGGATTTTACAGATTCTTAATTTATTTATAATACGTCCCAATATGTCAGGATTTTTTTTAATTGGTGCTCTGCATGTTCTAAATTTTCATTATTGTAAATAACCGCATGGGCACCTTTTTCTTTAACCGACATAGGTAACTGAGAATGCATTCGAGCTAGTGCATCCTCCTTCGATAAGTTGTTACGCTCCATTAAGCGACGAAGCTGTACCTCTTCACTAACCGATACCACGATAATACGCTCGACAAAATGTTGTAACTTACTTTCAAATAAAAGCGGAATATCCATCACAACATGTTTTTCTCCAGCCTCTAAATAAGCATCGCGTTGGCGTAGCATTTCGTTACGAATAGCAGGATGCATAATATCATTTAAAATTTTACGCTTTGCAGGCTCGTGGAAAATAATATCACCTAGCTTCGTACGATTTAAGCTACCGTCTTCTAGTAATATGTCTTGTCCAAAATTTTCAGCTATTAACTTTAAAGTCTCCGTTCCTGGTTCTACAACATCACGTGCTACAATATCTGCATCGACAATCGGTAAACCAAGTGCTGTCATCATTTTTGATACTGTACTTTTTCCGCTTGCAATACTTCCTGTTAGTCCGATAATCATCGTTAAATCCCCTTTAATGTTGACAATTTGGGCAAAAGACTGATGTGCGCCCACCTATCGTCATTTGGCTTGTTGTTGTTTCACACGTTGGACACATCTTCTTCCCATACATTTGCAGTCGATTTTGCATACTTCCAGCCTCGCCATTGATATTACGATAATCTGAAATAGTTGAACCTCCTGCTTCAATGCTTTGGCGCAAAATAGCGGCAATCGCCTCGAATAACGCACGCTTACGCTTTTCACTAATGCGGTTCATTGTGCGAGCCGGATGAATTTTTTGAGCAAATAATGCTTCTGTCGCATAAATATTGCCACAGCCCGAAATGACCTGCCCATCCATAATTACTTCCTTAACAGCCTTTTTCTCATATTTCGGTAACTTTGATTGCGCAATAAAATAATCACATGCTATTTCATCGAATGGCTCAGGTGCCATTTTTGTTAATGGTGCATGATCCTCAATTTTTGTTAAAAAACGTAGTTCACCAAAGCGGCGAATATCCGAGTAAATTAAATAGCCTCCATCTGCCATTTGAAATGTAGCATGAATATGCTTTTGAAATTTCGCCTCATTAATTTCCTCAGGCGAATTTACCACAAACCATGCACCGGTCATCCCTAAATGACTGACAAGCACATAAGGGACATCCTCTTTCATTAAATGAAAAAAGATGTATTTTGCACGTCGTTCAATTTTTGTAATCGTCATTTTGGACAAGGATATTTCAAATGCATCAGGCTCAGCTTGCTTTACGATACATTGCTTTCCTTCCCCAAAGGAAATACGAATAATGTCAGATAGTTGAACCCGTTGAATTGTGCGCCCTTCAATCTTAGGTTTTAATGCCTGGACGACACCTTCAACCTCTGGTAACTCAGGCATTTTAACCCCTCCTTATTTTGCTTCGTACCAAGTCGCGCCGTAGTTGAAGTCCACTTTTAGCGGTACTGCAAGCTCGATCGCATTCTCCATAACCTCAGGTACTATTTTTTCAAGCAATGCAATCTCTTCCTTAGGTGCTTCAAAAATCAATTCATCATGCACTTGTAATAGAAGTTTTGCTTGCATATTTTCTTTTTTCAAGCGAGCATCCATATCAATCATTGCTTTTTTAATAATATCAGCTGCACTTCCTTGAATCGGTGTATTCATCGCAGTACGCTCAGCAAAGCTTCGTAGATTAAAATTCGAGCTCGTAATATCAGGTAAATATCGACGTCTATTTAAAATCGTTGTTACGTAGCCATTAAACTTCGCATCTTGGACGATATCATCCATATATTGTTTTACACCTGGGAAACTCGCAAAATACTTCTCAATAAATGTAGCAGCTTCCTTACGTGTAATATCTAAGTTTTGCGATAAGCCATAATCACTAATACCATAAACAATACCGAAGTTTACCGCTTTTGCAGCGCGTCGCATATTGCTATCGACCTCATCTGCTGAGACATGGAAAACATCCATTGCTGTACGCGTATGAACATCCATATCTTCTTGGAAAGCTTCCACTAAGTTTTTATCCTTAGACATATGGGCTAATACTCTCAATTCAATTTGTGAATAGTCGGCAGAAAACAATATCCACTCTTCTTTCGATGTGACAAACGCTTGACGAATTTTTCGACCTTCTTCCAAACGAATCGGGATGTTTTGTAAGTTTGGATCAGTTGAGCTTAAACGCCCTGTAGCTGTTAATGCTTGTTGGAATCGCGTATGCACCTTTCCATCCTCTTCATGGATTTCCTTGAGCAAGCCTTCAATATAGGTTGACTGTAATTTTCCTAGCTGACGATACAAAAGAATATGCTCAATAATGGCATGCTCTGGTTTTAACTTTTCCAATACATCTGCTGCAGTGGAATAGCCTGTTTTTGTCTTTTTAATAACAGGAAGACCAAGTTTATCGAAGAGAATAACACCTAATTGCTTTGGCGAATTAATATTGAAGGCTTCTCCTGCCTCCGCATAGATCTCCTGCTCAATCACAACTAGCTTGTCATTTAGTTCCTGCCCCATCTTCTCCAAGGTAGCGCGATTGACCGTGATCCCCTCACTTTCCATTTCACCTAAAATAGAAGCAAGCGGAAGTTCTAAGTTCTTATAAAGTTCGAACTGTTCATTTTCCTTTAACAATGCCTCTAGCTTTGGCTGTAAAGACCACACAGCAAAAGCTTTACGGCCAGCATGCTCAGCAAGTGCATCTATTGCCGGTATAGCTCGTTTCGCCCCTTTACCATAAACGGCCTCATTTGCCTGCACATTACGATAGCCCAGTTCTTTCGCAAGTGTCGCTACATCATCTCCACTTAGCCCAGGGTTATTAATATATGAAGCAAGCAATAAGTCAAATTCAACACCAGCTAAGCGAATTCCCGCACGTTTTAATGACGCCTGAGCTGCCTTTGAATCAGACATATACTTTATTTTAGTAGCATCTTCTAACCAAAGGCGAAGAATATCTGATTTTGCCGCAATCTCAAACGGCACGTATATTGTTTGCGTTCCATCAGTTAAGGCAATACCTAGTTGCTGACATGTATGATAATGCTCATCCTCTAGCTCCAAGTGTGCTGCCATTACATCCTTTAAATGCTCAGGCTTTACTTCTTGCACAATTTCATAGTCAAACGGTGCTTGTTCTTCCTCTTGAACAGTAAAATCACTTTTATCTAACAGTGATTTAAAGCCAAGCTCTCGCCACACGCTTATTAATTCTTCCTCATTTGGACCATTATAGGCTAGATCAGATAGCGTTATATCAATCGGCGCCTCTGTAAAAATGGTAGCTAGTTTTTTGCTCATTAATGCCTGTTCTTCATTGGCAACTAATTTTTCTTTCATTTTAGACGCCTTCACAGTATCCATTGCCGCATAAAGCGACTCCACTGAACCATGTTCTTTTAACAATTTAACAGCAGTTTTTTCGCCGACACCTGGTACACCAGGGATATTATCTGAAGCATCCCCCATTAAACCTTTCATATCAATAATTTGCTCAGGCGTTAAGCCGTATTTTTCTGCGATAAAGGCAGGTGTATTTTTTTCTATTTCTGTAATACCTTTTCTAGTAATGTATACTGTTGTTTGCTCAGTCGCGAGCTGCGTTAAGTCACGATCTCCAGTTACGATGATGACATCCATATCCTGTGATGAAGCTTCTTTAGCAAGCGTCCCTATAATATCGTCCGCTTCGTACAATTCAAGCTCATATCGCTTAATACCATACGCATCAATAAGCTTACGTATATAAGGGAACTGCTCAGATAATTCTGGTGGAGTCTTTTGTCGACCGCCCTTATATTCCGTAAATGTTTCATGACGGAAGGTTGTCTTACCCGCATCAAAGGCAACCAAGATTTTCGTTGGTTGCTCTTCCTCTAATATTCTTTGTAGCATTGTTGTAAAGCCGTACACTGCATTTGTATGAATTCCACTATCATTCGTTAATAATGGCAACGCAAAAAACGCACGATACGCTAAACTATTGCCGTCCAATAATAGTAATTTTTCCTTTGTCATGATTTTATCCTCCTGCGTTGTCGTCCTCTTAATTGTAAAACGAAAACGTATGTTTGAAAATGCCTCTTCCTTTTACTTTATCGAGAAAACGGATATTTTACCAATCATAACGATGAAAATCACTAAAATTTCTACAACTTAGGTTTGTCTACACAAAAAAAGTCAATCACTCATTGTAATTGACTTCTTGTATATTATTCACTGACTTCATTTGTTTTTTCTTTACGATAAAAAAGCTCTTCATATATTACTGTCAACATAAAGGCATTCATAAAAGCAAACACTAAAAATAATGGCATACCACCAAGCTGTGGTTGTGTAAGCTCTCTATAAAACACCATTACAGTACCGATTTGTGCTAAGAAGAAAATGAAGCCAATCCCAACTTGCCAAATAGGACGCTTAACCTTGCGTTTTTCGTACCAAAATATTTTTTTAAATATCTTTCGTACATCCTCAGCAATAACTAAACCTAATAAAAACAAAATGACAAAAAATACTGGTATATGATAAACACTTTTTGTTGTCCATGCAAAATCTGATAGACGGAAGAAAAGTGTAAATAACGATGCAATACTACAAGCTATCCCTAAATTTTGGAGCCATTTGCTAATTTTCAACTTCACAGCTATTACCTCCATTTTTTAATTCTGAACATTATCATTCTATCAGATTATCGTCATATAGGAAACACAAAATCGTAAATTTATATTATTTTTATAATAAATGAACTAAAAATCAAACATTTTTATAATATCTTTGATTAAAAATACCTAAAAACAGATCATAAAGGCTCCTTACCATAACGTACCTTCCAATACCAAACAAAACACCTTACTAAAATGTAAAAAGCCGTCTCAAAAAGTTTGAGACGACTTCATATACTAATCCCTGCAAGAATAATAGTATTATTTTATATAGCCAGATAATAGTTTTGCATATGGTGAAGTGGATGGCAAAATAATTACTGTATCTTCACCTACAGTTTTCTTATATGATTCTAATGTGCGGTACAATGAATAGAATTCAGGGTCCTGAGAGAACGATTTATTGTAAATCTTAGCTGCTTCTGCTTCACCTTCCGCTTGAATCAATGCTGCATCCTTTTTCGCTTTTGCTAGCATTTCTTGAACTTGCTTATCTGTTTGAGCTTCAATACGGCGTTTCTGAGCATCACCTTCAGATAGGTATTTTTGCGACATTGATTCACGATCCGAAATCATATTTGTAAACACGGATTGCTCATTTTCAGTAGGCAAGTCGATACGACGAATACGAACATCTATTACTTCTATTCCATACTTATCATTTGAGAGTAACTCATTGACACGTGCAGTTACCTGATCATTGATACTCCCACGTGAAGAATTTTCATCATTAATAACCTCCTTATATTCTATTCGACCAAGCTCCGAACGAATCACTGAATAAATAAACTCTTCCATACGCGATTCAACTTTTTCTATTGTTCCCGCATTTGAAATTAATTGCTTTGGATCAGTAATACGCCATACTGCATAATTATCAATAATAATCCGTTTTTTATCCTTTGTATTAATTTCTTCTTCAGAAACTTCATACGTCATTTGGTTTTTTGGTAGCTTCGTTACACTTTGAATAAATGGAACTTTTATTTTCAAGCCCGGCTCACTCTGAAATTTCACTACTTCTCCAAACTGTCTAACAACTGCGTATTCGGACTCTTTAACTATATAAACATTAGCAAATAATATAATGACAATAGCGAAAATGGCAGTTAACGTTACAGCAAAAGAAATATATTTTTTCGGATTCATCGGGCCTTTTTTCGACATTTTAATTACATTATCCCCTGTATCCCCATCTTTTGGAGCAGTATTTTTGGATTTACCCGATAGAAAATTTAGGAATTTGTTAAGATCCTTATTTTTTTGGTCCATTAGTTACCGCTCCCTTCTTTTTTCTCTTTTGATGTTTCCTGTGTCGCAGTTGTTTCCTGTTTCTCAGGCGTCTCCTGTGTCGTAGGTTGCAATGCTTGAAGAGGCAAGTATTTCATTGTGCTGCCATCATCATTCATAATATAAATTTGCGCTTTAGGTAATACGTTTTCAAGTGTTTCCAAAATCAAACGTTCGCGTGTAATTTGTTTATTGCCCTTATATTGCTCATACATTTTATTAAAGACAGCTACATCCCCTTGAGCCTGCTCAATACGGGCTGTTTTTTCACCTTCAGCCTTCGAGATAATAGCATCCTTTTCACCTTCAGCCTCATTAGTACGCTGATTTGCATATTTTTCTGCTTGATTTATTTTTGTATTTTTCATTTCACGTGCATCGGTAACCGCTGTAAAAGCCGCACGCACATCTGCATTTGGTAATTCAACATCCTGTAATTTTACACCCAGAATACTGATCCCAATATCATATTTTTCAATTAGGGATACTAGCAACTCTCGTGTCTTTGCTTCTATGTCTGCTTTTCCATCTGTTAAAGCAGCATCGATATTGGAACTTCCGATAATTGAACGAATCGCACTCGACGTAGCGCTATGTAAAATTTCTTCCGGATCTTGTGCGTTGAATAAAAACTTATTCGGTTCTGTAATCTTCCATTGAACTACAAGGTCTGTTAACACAATATGCTCATCACCTGTAATCATTTTCGTTTCAGCATCATAGTCTTCCAATTCACCATCTTTATTTTGCTTATAGCCAAACTTCAAACTGAAAGTTTCCTTCGATAATACCTCCACCGATTGTACAGGCCAAGGTAATTTAAAATGTAAGCCTGGTTCGGTTATTGTATCATCGGCACGACCGAACGTAATGACTACCGCTTGTTCTGATTCATCTACCGTGTACCACGATGTAAACACAGCAATAAGTGCAATAATACCAAAAATCCCAAGTCCCACCATCATTAGTGTTCTTTTTACACTCATGTCCAATCCTCCCTTATGCTTAGTACTATAGTTTACGGGATACTTTATAAAAAGTTTCAAAATATTTTAATAAACTAATATTATATTTTAGGCAGATTTACATACTTTTAGCTCATCATCATAACGTGTAGTTGATTTCCGTTCCGACCGGGGGCGTCCATCCTCCACTCCAATCAACAGCATAAACATGGCATGAGTTTTAACACAGATCATCCACAACTTTTTGTAATGAGCCATACTACAAAAAATAGATTCTACGTCAAATGTTGAGGTAAAGCACAATACGAAGCTCTCCCAAACGTTCTAGCGACTGCCAATCCAATTTTTCGACAGGAGGTTGGGACAGTTACCTTCATCTTAAATTGTATGGTTACCCAACGAATATTATTGAACCAAAAAAATCGAGTAGGAGGGAGTGATTAACTCCCGACCTCTCAGTCGAGTAGCCAATGGGGTTTTCACCCAAAGGCTCTCACAGAACCGTACGTGAACCTCTCGATTCATACGGCTCTTATCATTCAACCATTAAGGAAACATTCCAAGAGCCCAATGAGCAAACATTCTGGGCTCTCTTTTTGCAAGTTTATTGAGCCAGTCTCTTGCACGCTTTTTATGTCCTCTGAACCTCTTAAATTTACACATTGCCCATTTAACTAATCTTCGATTTACACAATCAATGGAATACCGTACTGTTGATGGATTGTATTTCATGAAATAGTTGAGCCATCCTCTAATGGTTGGATTTATTATTTCAGCTATTATTTCAATTTTACTTCCTGTAAAGCTATGTATTCTCATTGCTTTGATTTTATCTCTAAAAGATTTTGTGGACTTTTTACTTACTGATGGTAGAAAATTAAATTGTAGCCTTCCCGTTCGGTCTTTAATAAAAGTTTTACGGTACGTATAACCTAGAAAGTCGAACTCAGTGACAGGATATTCCTTTTCTCTTTCCTTATCTTTGCAATAAATAATCTTTGTTTTCTCTGGATGTAACTCTAATTTGCACTCTTTCATCCTTTGATTTAGTCTGGCTAAAATCTCCATTGCTTCTGCTTCGGTCTTACAATGTATAATAGCATCATCTGCATATCGCTCAAATGGTGCTTCAGGATTTGTTCGAACCATCCATGTATCAAAGGCATAATGCAAAAACAGATTCGCTAGAACAGGACTTATTACACCACCTTGCGGTGTACCACAGTTTCGTTCAATCTTTTCTTCTTCCGAATTAATAAATGGCGCTTTGAGCCATCTTTCAATGTACATCAGTATCCAAGGTTCATTTACATGCTTTCGTACTGCTCGCATTAGTAATTCATGATCAATATTGTCGAACAGTCCTTTAATGTCGAACTCTATTACATAATCATATTTCCAACACATTTTCCTTGCTTGTCCAATCGCATCTAATGCAGATTTATTGGGTCTGTATCCATAAGAATTTTCATGAAACAGTGGCTCCACTTTTGGTTCAAAATACATCTTAACTACCATTTGTGCTACTCTGTCGCCGACAGTCGGAATCCCTAAACCTCGCTTCCCACCAGTTTTCTTCGGTATTTCAACTAACTTTACTGGTGGTGGAAAATAACATCCCGAGCTCATTCTATTCCAGATTTTATAGAGGTTTTCTTTGAGTTTCTCTTCGAATTCTTTAATATCCTGACCATCGATACCCGCACTTCCTCTGTTAGCTTTAACTCTTTTGAACGCATTCAGCACAACTTGTTTTGAAATCTTATATGGTTTACTCTCTTCCATCAAATCCTCCTGTTTATCCAGTTGTTCTCAGTTGTCGAGTTGAATGACGGTGCCCCTTCGCTCCATTGCCATTACAGCAACTTCCTCACTACTACGAACACCTCCGCCCCTACATCTCGCTTTGCTATTTCGACCTCACTTTTCTGTAGCTTGTGTCTTTTCACTTACCATCGAGATGCAGGTTCCTGTGTTTCACATCAGAGCCTGATATACACTCATGCCGCCTTAATACCGTTTGCCAAGTAGACAGCTTTCCAGGTTATCTTCTACTCTTATCCTGTGCCTAGTGGTGAAAAGCAAGTTTTGACAAAGTTTTACGTTATCGATACTTCTTCAGCGGTTCACTTGCGTTCATCTTTGTATATCTCACATGATTGATTTATTTCAACCTTTTCCCTAGACGCTCACCACCACAACTCTTTATTGCAGCAGCTTAGGGTTGTTTGATAGATTTGCCTGATTCAATCTCTATCGAGGGGCCTTCCCTCATCTCTAATGCGCCTTGCACAGCACACCACCACCGTACGTACGGATCCGTATACGGCGGTTCAATTAAGATGAATAACGCAAAGTTTCATAACGAACTTGCAGACTTTTCAACCCTTGGCTTTCCCAGTAGGAATTGCCGAGGGTTCTGTGTAATATGGGGCTTTTTGAGATGCGCCAGTACCCTTTTCGGGTATTTCCCCATTCGTATGCTTTTCCGTATGGAACTTTTAAACGAATGAGATTTCTGACTCTGGTTCGGGGTTTCTTCCAATTCTTCCAAAGACACATTCGCAACCTTCTTTTAATCCAACTATCTAATTTACTGAATACTGAAGGTGTATCTGCGAGCGCAAAATATCCACCCCATCCAATTAGATATTGGTTTAATTTCTCGATACGATATTCCATTGGAAATGGCATCTTTCTAGAGGTAATTTCTCGTATTTTCTTCTTCATTCGTTGAAGGCTTGTTTTCGCAATTCGAACTTTCGGTTCTTTATGGTGCAAAAAACTAAAACCCAAGAATTTTCGTTTCCATGGTCGGTCTACCGCTGATTTGGACTCATTCACTTTCAGTCGTAGTCTTTCTTCGACAAATCGCTGTACGCTCGCTATTGTACGCTCTCCCGCACGTTTACTTTTCACATAAATATTACAGTCATCTGCGTAACGAACGAACTTATGACCACGTTTTTCTAATTCTTTATCCAACTCATCTAACACGATATTAGAAAGAAGTGGGCTTAATGGTCCACCTTGTGGAGTACCTTCTTCCGTACTTGAAACTACGCCATTTATCATGACACCGGCTTGGAGATATTTACGGATAAGCTTCAGTAACGATTTATCTTGAATTCTTTTCGCTAATGTTGCCATTAATCGGTCATGATTGACCTTATCAAAGAACTTCTCTAAATCCATATCCACTACCCAACGATATCCTTCCTTCATATAACCCTTCGCTTTTCGAACTGCATCATGAGCACTCCGATTTGGTCGGAATCCATAACTGTGGTCCGAAAAGGTTTTGTCATATTCCTTTGACAATATCTGCGATATGGCTTGTTGAATCAAACGGTCTGTCACGGTTGGGATTCCCAATAGACGTACACCGCCGTCTGGTTTCGGGATTTCGACACGACGTACTGGTTGCGGTTCATAGGTTCCCGCTAGAATTTGCGCTTTAATGGATTCCCAGTTTTCGAGGATGTGCTGACGTAAGGTTTGTACGGGCATCATGTCTACTCCATGGCTTCCTTTATTCGCTTCCACTCGCTTTAATGCTTGTATCATATTCGGACGTGCTAGAATTTGATTCAACATCACCATTTCGTTCCTTTCCGTGAATAGCTTGTCTTCTTATGCCCACCTGAACTACACCCTCCGCAAATACCCTCATGGACTTCACCATTACTTTCTAAGCGTGAGGTTTCTCTGTTTTCCGTGTTCATTCATTCAAGATGGAATGTCAAGGGCTATTCTCTCTTAGTTGTTCAGTCCTTCCGATTAGTTCTAGACCCAATCGTACTATGACCTCTGCTGACTTCTGATGGTTCAGCTACCTATCGCTAAGTAGGTTACAAAGTGTACTTTGCGTTTCCATCAGACCTCCCCGGGTAAGCGCATGCACTTTCACACCATCTATCCGCCTCATTTACTCGATATGACCTTCGACAGAAAGGACTTTGTTTTGATTGGCAAACTCATCCAATCATATCTAGCCTTCTATGAGATTCGTATTCCTCGGACAGGTGTTTTGCCTCCAGCTTCCTTCAGATTCCGCGTCGCCACGGA
This sequence comes from Lysinibacillus sp. G4S2, assembly GCF_030348505.1. Lineage (NCBI taxonomy): Bacteria > Bacillati > Bacillota > Bacilli > Caryophanales > Bacillaceae > Lysinibacillus > Lysinibacillus sp. G4S2. Next base: position 4,095,026 of record NZ_JAUCFJ010000002.1, read on the forward strand.
CACCCTTGCTCTTGGCTAACCTCTACTTCTGTCTTCGGGGTTCGGGACTTACACCCTATAGTTCATACGCATGCCGGGCGCACCAAAAAAAAATCCTGTTACCATTTACGGTAACAGGATATTGACAACTAAATGTTCAAATGCTGGGAAAAATGTTGTTGATAAAACAATGCTAATTAATGCAGCTACAATCATTGCAAGACTTGCAAAAGTACCTTCAAGCTCACCAAACTCAAACGCTTTAGAGGTACCTGTACCATGTGCTCCCATTCCTAACATTAGACCTCTAGAGGATGGTCTATGAAAACGGCATACTTTAATAACTACCGGTCCTAGTAGACTCCCTAAAATACCGGTTACCATGACGAAAACAGCAGTCAAGGTAGGTGAGCCGCCAATCATATTAGAAATATCCATCGCGATTGGTGTAGTAACTGAACGAGGAACTAAACTATGCACAAGCTCATCATTTAACCCAATTACTACGGCGATTACAAATGATGATGTAATGGCAACCACAGATCCAACTGCAATACTTAGAAAAATTTCAAAAGCATGTTTCTTTAATAGGTCAAAATTTTTATAAATAGGTACCGCGAATGCAACCGTTGCTGGACCTAGTAGATTTGTTAAAATATTGGCTCCTGCATTATAGGATTTATAAGATGTACCCGATACTAACAAAATAATAATTATAACTATCGGTGTGATCAGTACGGGTGTTAGCCATTCCTTCTTATACTTTTTATAAAACATTTTACTAATATAAAAAACTGCAATAGTACCTATTAAACTTACTACAGCTATTAAAAAGCTCATGCAGTATCACCTTTCTTTCGTTGCTCTAGCCATTGTGCTGTGAAACCTGTTGTAAACATAACAACAATAGCACTCACTACAATAACTAGCACAGCCTTCATACCCTGCACACCTAAAAGTGAATCATAATCGATCACTCCGATAGCAGATGGAATGAAAAATAGCAATAACTCACTAAGTAATAAACCTGCACCTAGCTCAATCCATTCAAGCTTAATAATATGAAACTGCAAAAGTAAAAACAATAAGACTAGTCCAATTATGCTCCCTGGAATCGGCAAGTGAAGTAGACGTGCAATACTATTCCCAACAAATAAAAGTACATAAAGATAGCCGATTTGCACGATACTATTGACGATTTTCATGGTCATCCTTCTTTCAATTTTTTATCCTGCTTTAACGGCCAGTAATAAGCATGCGTAAACTGACTGTTAAAGCCCGATTGGTTCAACTAACAAGTACACTGATTGTTAGTTGAATATTATGCTACTATACTTTACACCTATTTGCGTCAGGTGTAAAACAGAAAAAGAATCTACTACCAAAAACTTTGGCAATAGATTCTTTCTTCTTTGGCGATAACTAAGCAGCACAATCAAAAAATCTTTATATATTTGGTTCATCAACATAACGTGTGGTTGATTTCCGTTCCGACTGAGCGCTTTCCTGGGGGCGTCCGATGAGCCGCTTCACTCGCTTTGCTCGCTCCAGGGTCTCATCTGTGACGCTGATCCCCGAGGAGTCGCCCAGTCTCCACTTCAATCAACTAATATACAGCGCATATATTTTAAAAAACATCATTCACAACTTTTGGTGATGAGCCATATATTTCAAGATTTCTAAGCGATTTATAGTCTTAACAATTATAATGGGGGGTTTCTACTAACAAGTATAAATCCCCATTATGAATATAAAATTGTGCTATTGTAAAGAAATTGTTAATTTTTCGGAATCATAACAATCATTTTTGTCCCTACGCTAACTTCACTTTCTACTTGAATGCGACCATGATGCGCCTCTATTAAGTGCTTCACGATAGCAAGCCCTAAACCTGTACCCCCGGAATTCCGACTTCGTGCACGATCCACACGATAAAATCGTTCAAAGACACGGGCAATTTCATGTTTTTCAATCCCAATACCTTGATCCTCTATTTCAATAATGCCATACGTTTCATTTTCCTTTAATCGAATCGTAACGGTTGTATTTTCTGGAGAGTATGTAATGGCATTGGTAATTAAATTAGTGACAATTTGAATGATACGATTCACATCACCCATAACCTGAACATCACGCTCTATATCAACATGAAAGCTCATATTTTTCTCATCCAGACGAGGTCCCGTAAGCTCTGCTCCACGTATAAGTACATCTTGCAAGCCCATTGGCATAATATTAACGGTAAAACCGTGTTGTTCAATTTTCGATAATTCCAGAAGATCCTGAATAAGCATCTGCAGACGATTACTTTCTTTATTAATGATCTCTAAAAAAGATAACAGCATTTTTTCATCTTTATACGCACCATCCAATAAAGTTTCAGCAAAACCTTTAATAGATGTAATAGGCGTACGTAATTCATGAGATACATTTGCTACAAAATCCTTACGAATCTGCTCTAAACGAACAAGCTCCGTAATATCGTGCATAACAATAACAACACCAAGCCAGCGACCATGATCTCCAATAACAGGTGCTCCATATACTTCCTTATTATATAGCTCTTGTTGCACTTCCATTTTAATTTGTTGTCGATAAGGCATTTCTGTTAGAAATACATGGTCAATAAATTGCTCAAGTGATTTAGGTAACCCTATTGTACGAAATACCTTTCCTTGAACGTCGTCAATTTGCATACCAAAACGCTCTAGAAATACCCTATTCACGATAGATATATTCCCTTCACGTCCAATCATCATGAGGGAACTTCCCATGTTTTCAATTAAAGTTTTAAGTCTCTCTTCTTCTACCTCACGAATCGTCGTAATATCCTGTAAATTACGCGCTAAAATATTGATCGAGTGGCTTAATGGCATCATGCGTTCATGCTCATTTTCATGGGCACGAGCACGATAATTTCCCTTTGCCAGTTCAAGTGCTGTATCTGTCACATTATCAATAGGCGCAACGAAATTTCGAATCATATAGCGACTTACAACAGCCATTAAAATAAGCGTTATTGTGAAAAGAACCGCTAGAACTAAATAAAGTCGAGCACGAACATCCGAAAATAGTGAGTCTTTCGCTTCAATGTTTTGAGCAGTATATAGTGCTTCTTTATCTTCCTGAGATAGTTCCAGCTTTCGTTCATCTAATACTCGATTGATAGATTCTTGTATTTGTGAACTCGTCTGCTCATCATATTGTTCTATATAAACTGGAAAAAGCTGACCTACAACAATCATTAGGACAGCTAATATCGTTCCAAGTAATAGCATGAATGTCAAGAATAAGCGGTTGCTCATTGATTTCATGTTGTTTTCGGCTCCTCAAATTTATAGCCAAGACCGCGAATTGTTTTGATGAACATTGGCTTACGGCTATTTTCCTCAATTTTATCGCGAAGGTGGCTTATGTGAACATCCACAATTCGAGTATCGCCAGCAAAATCATACTTCCATACAGCACTTAATAGCTGATCACGCGTTAACACACGATTTTTATTTTCAAGTAAGTAAATGAGTAGCTCAAATTCCTTCGGAGTAAATTCAAGTGCTTCATCCTGTAAAAATACTTCAAAACGCTCAGGAAATACACGCAATTGTCCAAACTCAAACATTTTCTCTTGTGGGCCATCTTTATCTTCTGCCACAACATTTTGTGTAAAACGTCTCAATACAGCCTTTACCCGAGCTAACACTTCACGTGGACTAAAGGGCTTTGTCATATAATCATCTGCCCCTAGCTCTAGACCAAGTACTTTATCGAACTCGTCATCCTTTGCTGTTAACATAATAATAGGTGTATTCATACGTTGTTGACGAATTTGTTTACATACCTCCATACCATCCAGCCTTGGAAGCATCAAATCTAATAGAATTAAATCTGGCTGTATGTCAATTGCCTTATCAAGACCCTCTTGACCATCTGCAGCTGTTTCTACAATATACCCAGCTTGCTCCAAATTATATTTCAATAATGTCGCAATAGAAAATTCATCTTCTACAACTAAAATCGTTTTTGTCATGTGTAATGCCTCCGATAGTGATTTGAAACCCCCATTTCAAATCTCAAGAAGTCTATAACGCAATGGGTGGCGTCACCAGCAACGTACCTTCAATCACAAGCTGCTTTTGCTCATTATATGAGTGCACAGATACAGTAATTGTATTTTGTAATTTATTTACTTCTGTTACCTCTAAAAGCGTATCAAATAATTCATAATGATAGAGAGGTCCTAAATATTTTAAATGTTGCTCAATAATTCGTGAACCTGGTCCGGGAATATACTTTGAAACAGCTGACGTAATAATGCCATTTAACATGATTGTTGGAACGATTGGCTTCTGAAAAGGTGTCGTGGCAGCATAATCATGTTGGATATAAAGCGGATTACTATCATTCGTAAGCCCTAAATAAAGCAGTAAATCCTTATCTTCTATCTTTTCGGTAATATGAATCTTCTCGCCAACTGTAATTTCTTCAATAGTGAGACCAAGCTTACTGTTTTTTTGAAGCAAAGATACGCCAACCCCTTTTCTATCATGCTACCTTCATAGTATCAATTTTATTCTAAAAGTACAACGAAAAGCAGAACAACCATTTTATCAATGTTCTTCTCCATAACGTGTGGATGATTTCCGTTCCAACTGGGCGCTTTGTTGCTGACGCTTCGCTTTCGCACAGATAAAACATTTGTTGTTGCTGTCGCTTCGCTTTCGCACAGATAAAACATTTGTTGCTGTCGCTTCGCTTTCGCACAGAAAACATTTGTTGCTGACGCTTCGCTTTCGCACAGAGCAAAGCTTCCTGAGAGTCTCCTCAATTCTTCAGTTATGGCACCACCCAAATTTTAAAAAACTACCTCATATTGAGATGGTTACCTCTTTCTAGCTATTCACATTCTTTTCTTTAAATAAAATGAGCAAAACCCTGAAACACAAAGGCAGGCTATAAACGTCCAGAAGTTAAAAAATAAATGATTAGAAAAAGGATTTAAATAGGATATTTCGTATTCAAAATATGGATTGATTTCATTTCGAAATGAAACGATTCGGTAAATTGTCACTCCCAAAATCAGCAAAAACACCCCTGAATAGCAGGCTTGAAATAGTTTCCTTTTCACTAAAAAACGTTCATGTAACTTTTCAAAAACAAACATCATTGCAAAGAAAAAATAAAGAATAATTAACATCGGAAACATAACAAACATTAAGCCTGGGTTTCCATTTCCTCCAATAAAATTGTCACCTGTGGGGTCGAATGAAGTAGTAGTCATATTAGTGAATGCAAAACCGACAACACTTACAACTCCTGAGATAAAAATACTTAGCCAAAAAAGAAAACGCATTATACTCCTCCTCAGCAGACTTGCTCCGTTAGTGAAAAAGCGAATGCTCTAATTGAACAATCACACCAAATAGTTTAAGTATAATACTTCACAATTCCTTCCAGAGTTGGCTCCTGCTACTCAATCAAGAACCTCTCCCCGTTTTCGTCAAATGCATGCTTAAAATCAAATGCAAAAGGAGTTGGACCATGCTGAATACAATAATTGTATCTCTTAAATGCCTCTTCCCATGAGACATCCTTCACCTTTTCAGTCCACCAAACTACATAAGAAAGGTGTTTCTCTGGATATGGCTCGGATCCATTTGCTTCTATCTCGTAATGCTTGTATATGCTGTCCTGAATAGGTAAAGCGATATAAGGATTGAAGACTTCTCCATACCGTTAGCGTAAGTATAGGAGAACCCTTCCCCTTTACGGCTTCTTCAGGGAATGGGACTCCTTCAGGTGAAAATGTCTCTATAAGTCCTGATTTAGTTGCCTGACGATATACTTCATTTCCCACTTGATAAAAATCACGAGAGGTAGGGTGGTCATAGGGGTGGTTTAGCCTACCAACAGTATAGATTGACACTAATGCCATAAAAAGCCCTCCATCTATAGTCTTTTTATACATATATTTCGAGTTAAAATGTGGAAGTTCCTTCTTCAACTCTTCGTTAGTTTAATAACATTTCTTCATAATCTTTAAATCCATTTTAATATAATATCCAACAAAAAAATCAACACTAAGAAAAATGAACCGCTCCGTTCGTGAAAAAGCGATCGTTCTAATTGAACAATCGCACCTGTTAGCCATCCATGTCGCATAAAATCATCGCTACACCATAGAAAATGAAAGATTATAACGTTCTTTCATGCGAGTTTAATAATTCCTACCAAAAATTTCTATCAAAAAAAAAAAAAAAAAAAAAAACAGAAGCATATAATTACCTGCACAAAGACAAATTGCAACTTGACAGGTGTGTTGATTAACCATTTTTATACATTCGAAGAGGCTGATTTCCGCTACGAGCTACTCGCTTTGTCGCTGACCCTTCGCTTTCCCGCAGGAGTCGAGTAGCCCTACACTACAATCAGTTAAAATAGAAATATATCGGCAAAGTAGTAATAAAAAAATCGGCGAATTGTAAAATCAGATTAGACACTGTATAAAAAAATGCATCAAATCGGAAAAATCGTGTATTATTGGAGTTCCTACACAACAATATACAAAGGAGATTTTTCGATTTGATGCAAAAAAAGCTTAACATAAAAGGAACTCAAAAGAAACCCAGACTTACTGAAATTCAACGTGGAAAGTTAGAAGCTTACCTTGATGAAGGGAATTTATCAAAAGCTGAGATTGCCCGTAGATTGGGTGTTTGTCGTGCTACTATATATAACGAAATCAAGCGTGGAACTACTACACAAGTGAGGATAGTAAATAGTAAACGAATCTATACCACGAAGTACTTCGCTACAACGGGTCAAGCAATCACTGAACGAAATGTGGCTCGTTCTCGTAACCCTTTGAAGGTGAAGCGAGTATCGGCTTTTCTAGAATACGCAGATCAATTAATGAAGGAAAAGGAGTGGTCTCCAGACGCTGTTGTTGGTCGTACATTGCTTGATGGTAAGTTTCGTCGTGAAGAAATGGTTTGCGCAAAAACTCTTTATGCGTATATAGATCTTAGGTTGTTGAAAACTAGAAATTCTGACTTAGTTTCCAAGACATCGCGTAAAACAAAGACAGTACGTAGGGCTAGAAAAAATATAAAATGTTTAGGCGAAAGTATTGAAAAACGCCCACAGCACATTGAAACACGAGAGGAATTTGGTCATTTTGAAATCGATTCAGTGATCGGTAGAAAAGACAAAGAAGATGATGTTTTATTAACACTGATCGAACGGAAAACGCGTCGAGAATTTATTTTCAAAATGGACGGTAAGGATGCGGATTCCGTGAACTATGCGATTGAAACCATTCTAAAGAATTTTGGGGAGTTAGCACCTAAACTATTCAAATCCATTACAGCAGATAACGGGAGTGAGTTTTCAGAGCTTGCGGAAAAATGCCAAGAGTTGATGGGGATTTACTTCACACACCCCTACTCATCATGGGAGCGAGGAACAAATGAAAACCACAATAGAATGATTCGTAGATGGTTACCAAAAGGAACGTCCATAGAGAACTACAGTAGATCTTACATCCAATCTGTAGAAGATAAAATGAACCACTTGCCACGACGAATACATGGATTCAAAACACCGCATGAGATGTTTGAGGAAGAATTAAAGAGATTAAGAGAATCAGCGTAAGAAGACGTGAATCAACCAACTCTTACCCTAGGGTTAATGGGAGTTTATTGTCTATCGGTCTTTCCGCCAATTTAACAGGAACCTGGCTCCACTTCAAGGGGCAAGCCCTTTCCGTTACGCCAGAACCCTGTTTTAACCAATTGGCAGACCGACAGACAATAAACATGAAGGTGAAAAGGAACAGAAAATATACGGACATGAGATGTTAAAAAAAGTGTCTAACTTGATATTGCAATTTACGTAATAAAAAAATCCTTTTATCACTCAATGATAAACCTTTTTTCCAAATCAACGCGCCTGGCAACTTGAGTTGTTTTTTTGTTTTCATATACCGCAATGATATAAGTAGTACTTACCATCAGATAATTGTTTAGATATATAAATAATTTTTTCAAAATTTTCTATAGTATCATCTCTATCAAAACTCAATAAATCATCATCGGAGTATTCATGATAATAAATAAGTTTTTGGATTACACTTGGACCATTCTTAAATAAATCTCTCCAAGCAGTAAAAATAGAAATAAGGGAAGAAGCCGATTGTTCATCAAATAGTGTTATCCCAATCTCATTAATCCCTAATTGTTTGGGGTTTCCTGGAAAAGCGGGGTTCATACATGGAATCCATGTAAGTGAATCAAAAATATATTCAAATACATTGTTATCAACTGTAATGTAATCAACAATTATATCCTTGTAATTGTCTCTATCCATACCAAAATTCAGAAAAAAATCATCATCTTGTGTTTCGGTCTTTTTTATCAAATATAATTCATGCATAAATATCCCCCTAGTATATTCAATCCTTTTTAAGATAACAAATAACTATTTTAACATATATTGTTTATTCTTTTGTTTTCCTATAATAATCTTCATTATGAGTTAGACAGAATACGAAGTTCCTTAAAAAGTCCCGGGTATTGCCTATCTCTATTTTCTGGTATCCCGTATTTTGTAAGAACATCTTATTTTGACTCACTATTCGTCCTACTTTACGATGTCTCAATACTCGAAAAAAAATCGAGTAGGAATGAATCCTACTCGATTTCATAAACTTTTATTAAGCTAAAACTTTCATAACATCGCGGACTGCTTCTGCCGATTTATCTAAAGCTGCTTTTTCATTGTCTGTTAACTCAAGTTCAAAGATTTTTTCTACACCATTTGCACCTAATAATGTTGGAACACCTAGGTATAAATCATTGTAGCCATATTCGCCTTCTAAGTATGCAATAGATGGAAGTATACGTTTTTGATCTTTAATGATAGCTTCCGCCATTTCGATAAGCGCCGCTGAAGGAGCATAATATGCAGAACCGTTACCAAGAAGGTTAACGATTTCAGCGCCACCTTTACGAGTACGGTCAACAATCTCTTCAAGACGATCTGCTGGGATTAATGTTTCTAATGGAATACCACCAGCGAATGAGTAGCGAGTTAGTGGCACCATTGTATCACCATGCCCACCTAAAACAAAACCTGTGATGTCTTTTACTGAGATATTAAGTTCTTCAGCTACAAACGCACAGAAACGTGCCGTATCGAGTACGCCTGATTGACCTATTACACGATTTTTAGGGAAACCAGTTTCTTTGAATACTGTGTAAGTCATTGCATCAACTGGGTTTGTAAGAACAAGGATTGTTGCATTTGGTGAGTACTTGGCAATTTCCTTGGAAACAGCTTTCATCACATCTTGGTTAATTTGAACAAGATCATCACGGCTCATACCAGGCTTACGAGCAACACCAGCAGTGATGATTACTACATCAGAATCTGCAGTATCAGCATAATTAGAAGTACCTTTAACATAAGAATCATATCCTTGCACCGGCGCAGCTTCCCACATATCTAAAGCTTTACCTTTTGCTGGGTTTTCAGCTTGTGGGATATCCACTAACACTATATCACCAAGTTCTTTTTGAGCTGCTAAAAATGCTGCAGTAGCACCAGTATAACCGCTACCAATTACTGAGATTTTTTTACGTTTCAGAGACATTCGAATACGCTCCTTTAAAATTAGTTTTAAAAAAGGGAGGAGAATAAATTCTCCTCCCTCGATTAAACAAGTTCATCGTAAATATTTTATTATAGAAATTTACATTTCACCCTAATTATATCGGCAGAACATACTTCCGCTTTAACTATAATTTCTATTTTAGAATAGAAAATTATAGGTTTTTGATTAATTCAGTAGCGAATTCTGAACATTTTACTTCTGTAGCGCCGTCCATTAAACGAGCGAAGTCGTAAGTTACAACTTTAGAAGAGATTGTTTTCTCTACAGATTTAGTAATCATGTCAGCTGCTTCTTGCCATCCTAAGTGTTCAAGCATTAATACACCTGAAAGTAATACAGAAGATGGGTTTACTTTATCTTGACCAGCATATTTTGGAGCTGTACCGTGAGTAGCTTCGAAGATCGCGTGTCCAGTTACATAGTTAATGTTTGCGCCTGGAGCGATACCGATACCACCAACTTGAGCAGCTAATGCGTCAGAGATATAGTCACCGTTTAAGTTCATTGTAGCAACTACGTCGAACTCATTTGGACGAGTTAAGATTTGTTGTAAGAAGATATCAGCGATAGAATCTTTAACTAAGATTTTACCAGCTGCTAAAGCGTCAGCTTGTGCTTTGTTTGCTGCTTCTTCACCTTGTTCAGCTTTAATAGCATCATATTGGTTCCAAGTGAATGTTTGATCAGCAAATTCTTTTTCAGCTAATTCATAACCCCATTTTTTGAATCCACCTTCAGTGAATTTCATGATGTTACCTTTGTGTACTAAAGTAACAGATGGGCGTTTATGATTAATAGCATATTCGATAGCAGAACGTACTAAACGCTCAGTACCTTCTTTAGATACTGGTTTTACACCGATACCAGAAGTTTCTGGGAAACGGATTTGGTTAACACCAAATTCAGTTTGTAAGAAGTTGATGATTTTTTGTGCTTGTTCAGAGCCAGATTCGAATTCAATACCAGCGTAGATGTCTTCTGTGTTTTCGCGGAAGATAACCATATCAACGTCTTCTGGACGTTTAACTGGAGAAGGTACTCCATCAAAGTGACGTACTGGACGTAAGCATACATATAGGTCAAGTTGTTGACGTAATGCTACGTTTAGAGAGCGGATACCACCACCGATTGGAGTAGTAAGAGGACCTTTGATTGCGATTAGGAATTCGTTAATTTTGTCTAAAGTTTCTTGTGGTAACCATTCACCAGTTTGGTTGAATGCTTTTTCACCAGCTAAAACTTCTAACCATTCGATTTTCTTTTCACCATTGTAAGCTTTTTCTACAGCTGCGTCGATTACGCGTGATGCTGCAGCCCAAATATCTGGACCAATTCCGTCACCTTCGATGAAAGGAATCACTGGATTGTTTGGTACATTAAGTACGCCATTTTCAACTACAATTTTGTTTGACATTGATGTTGCCTCCTAAATTCATAATCATAGGACTGTGTTATAAGTAACACAGTCCCAAATATTCTAGCATATTTTCCGAATTAGCGCTCGCTGATTGGAACATATTTTTGCATGCCTGGTCCAACGTACTCTGCACGTGGACGGATTAGGCGGTTGTTAGCATATTGCTCTAGAATATGAGCTACCCAACCAGAAGTACGTGATACTGCGAAAATTGGTGTGAATAGGTCATGATCAATACCTAAAGAATCATACACTGACGCAGAGAAGAAGTCTACGTTTGCAGGTAATTTCTTTTGTTCTACGATCATGTCATGGATTTTAACTGACATTTCATAAAGCTCTGGTTTACCAGTTAACTCAGTTAATTTTTGTGACATTACACGTAAGTGTGGTGCACGTGGGTCGCCTTTGCGGTATACGCGGTGACCGAAGCCCATGATTTTTTCTTTGTTGTCTAATTTATTTTGAATATAAGATTCAACGTTTTCAAGTGAACCAATTTCAGATAACATTTTCATTACTTGCTCGTTTGCTCCACCATGAAGTGGCCCTTTTAATGCACCGATAGCTGCAGTTACACCAGAATAAACATCTGATAATGTAGCTACACATACACGTGCAGTGAATGTAGATGCATTTAATTCGTGGTCAGCATGTAATACTAACGCTTTGTCGAATGCTTCAACTTCGATTGCTGCTGGCTCTTCACCTTTAAGCATGTATAAGAAGTTTGCTGCATATCCTAATTCTGGTTTTGGCGCAACTGGCTCTAAACCTTTACGAACACGTGCAAATGCAGTAACTACTGTAGCAATTTTAGCTTGTAGACGGATAGCTTTACGGTAGTTAGCTTCTGGATCCATAACATCCGCCTCATCATCGAATACACCAAGTAAAGATACTGCAGTACGTAGTGCAGCCATTGGATGTACAGTTGATAGTGGGTATGTTTTGAATTGGTCTACAATCGCTTGCGGAATAGTCATGTTGTCTGCTAATTGTTGTTTTAATTCAGCTAGCTCGTCCGCTTTTGGTAAACGAGTATGCCATAATAAATAAATTACCTCTTCAAATGACGCGTTCTCTGCTAAATCATCAATGTTGTAACCAACATATGTAAGTGTGTCATCGATAATTGAACTGATTTTAGATTCCGCTGCTACGATACCTTCTAAACCTTTAGTTGCTGACATAAATTATCGCTCCCTCATAGTTATATTTTTTGGTTGTAAATGCTTTTTGTAGGTCGCATTTACGTTTTTTGCTCATATGAACCATTAAGTAAATCGCTTACATTGCTATTATAATCATTTTTGACATCTTTGTGAATGAAAATCCTCCGAATAAAGAAAAAGACGCTTGAGCGATTATATAAACGCTTTAAAGAGATTGCTTTGCATTTTTTGACATTAATTTATCATTTGAAACGGGGTGAATTTGTAAAAATGAGGAATATTAAATATTTTTCATACGAAAGGACTACAAGTATTTTAATTTTTATTTTTTATTTGGTGATATTATGGTTCGTATTACCCGTATCACTTGCAATTTTCTTATCTTTTTCTACGTACCCTATCATAAAATTCCTTCACTCATATTGTAGGATTGCCTATTGGCTTGCAGCAATTATTGTGGAAGCACTCATACTAACTTGCATTTTTCTTCTCGCTATAATCTCTATAAACAGCATTATTCTTGTCTTCCCTGAAATTCGAGAAACACTACAAAACTTCCCACTTTTCAATGAATATGAATCAATGTTCATCCAAGTTTTAAAGGAAAAATCACTATCTATTTTCGATTCAATCTTAGTGTATATAGCTAATATCTTTCAATTATTTATGAAGCATGTAATTGAAGTATTTATATTCCTTATCGCTTACTACTTTGCCCTATTGGAAACTCGCAAATCCCGTTATTGGTTCTTTCAATATGTGCCAAAAAAATTCCGCAATGAATGGCAGTCTCATTTTTCGAAGATTATGCAACTGTTTCATTACTTTTTGTTCGTGGAGTTTCAGCTATTCACAATCACACTGCTCATTCTTTGTGTCGGGTTTATGATTCTTCAATTTGAACAAGCCATCATTAAAGCATTTATAGTAGCTTTTGCAGATGTACTTCCATTCTTCGGCATCGGAGTGTTTCTTGTACCAATGAGCTTTTATTTTTACTTAAAGGGTAATACGTATTTATGTGTGGCTATTTTAGTTTTGTATCTATTTGTTCAATTAATAAGGCAGCTAGCTGATTCCATGCTTTGGTCAAATACACTACAATTACGTACATTCCACACCTTTTTCATCAGTGCTGCCTCTATTTTATTATTTGGTTTTTACGGCATTTTACTTAGCCCTGTATTTTTATTTTTGGCGGTTAAACTGAAGGAAAATGCTATCTTTGAACGATGATGAATTGACCTTTTTTCATTTTTTTACGCATCCAATAATAAAAGATTGGTTGGAACATTTTACGAGTAAAAGGCATAAGCAGTAATAAACCAAGAAGATCCGTTAAAAAACCTGGTAATGCTAGAAGTACACCACCGCTAAAATTTAACACTGTATCAATTAAAGCCGGACCCGGAGCTTCTCCACGTGCTATCGTATTTTTTACCTTTTGTACAGAATTCATACCTTTATTTTTCACTACATAAATACCTAAAATACTAGTAGCAACTATAAGTAATAATGTATTTAAAACACCAATATTTTGACCAATCACTATTAATAACGCCAATTCGGCTAATGCGTAGACTATGAAACCAAGAAAAATTTTTCTCATATTTTTCTCCTTTCTATCTAAAAAAGCTATACCTTATATACGTTATTATAGCTCATTTAGTTCCATTAAAAAAACAATGAGCCTTCTAATACGAGACGCCTAGGCTATGAAAGGAAGGCAATGTTTGACTTAAAAATATTATTTAATCTAATAAAGATATCTTTTTTCATAAGAAAAGCTCTAGTACAACTATTCGCACTAGAGCTTTTCTTTATAGTGACTAAAAACCTGCATTCATCTCACCACTTAGGGTTGAGATAAATGTTGAAAGAAGTTAAAGAACACTTGCATGCCCTTTATATATAACTCCTGTTTCTGCATCCATCGTAATTTCTTGATCGTGGCGAATCAGTGTAGTTGCTTCTTTTACACCGACGATAACAGGGATACCAAGGCTTAGTCCGACAACCGCTGCATGACTTGTAAGACCGCCCTCCTCTGTAATAAGACCAATACAGTTTTCAAGCACTGGCATCATATCACGATCTGAGCCAACCGTTACTAAAATGCATCCGTCTGTATCATAAGCTAGTGCCTCAGCTGCATTTTTTGCAACAACTGTTTTACCTACAACTGAAGCTTTACCGATTCCTTGACCACGTGCTAATAAATCTCCGATAATGTGTACCTTCATTAAGTTAGTAGTACCTGCTTCACCTACCGGTACACCTGCTGTAATGACAACTGCATCACCGTGCGTTACAAAGCCATGCTTCAAGCTCTCGTCAACAGCTAGCTCTAAAATTTCATCTGTTGTCGTAACACGTTGACAAACAACTGGGTATACACCCCAAACTAGTGTTAATGCGTTTGCTGTATTGATAGAGCCTGTTACAGCGACAACCGGTACACCTGGGCGATATTTCGCAATCATTCTAGCTGTGTTACCACTTTCTGTTGGTGCTAATACTGCTTTTACACCTAAGTTAATCGAAGTGTAAGCTACTGCCTGAGAAATTGCCTCAGTCATATTTGCCTCTTTTTCACGACTACGTGTTGAGACAATCGCCTTATAGTCTAAAGAATTTTCCGTACGCTGTGCGATTTTATTCATTGTTTGCACGGACTCTACTGGATAAAGCCCAGCTGCCGTTTCACCAGACAGCATAATTGCATCTGTTCCATCGATAATTGCGTTTGCTACGTCACTTGCCTCTGCTCGTGTTGGACGTGGATTACGCTGCATCGAATCTAACATTTGTGTAGCTGTAATTACTGGTTTACCTACTTGGTTACATTTTAAAATTAATTTCTTTTGTACAAGTGGTACTTCTTCTGCTGGGATTTCTACACCAAGGTCACCACGTGCCACCATTAATCCATCTGAAACTAAGATGATTTCATCGATATTATCGACACCCTCTTGGTTCTCGATTTTCGGGATGATTTGAATGTGGTTACCGCCATTTTGTTCAAGTAATTCTCGAATCTCTAGTACATCCTTAGCTCGGCGAACGAATGAAGCTGCAATAAAGTCAACCCCTTGCTTAATACCGAAGAGAATGTCCTGTGCATCTTTTTCTGTAATTCCCGGAAGTTGTACAGAAACACCCGGCACGTTAACACCCTTTTTATTTTTTAAAACACCTGCATTTTCCACAATTGTATGGATAAGGCCTTTTTCCATATCTGTTGCCAATACACGTAATTGAATAAGTCCATCATCTAATAAAATAATTGAATTTTGCTCAACATCCTCGATTAAACGATCATATGTGACAGAGAAGCATGTCTCTGTTCCTTCAACTTCAGTCATTGAAATATCAATTACTTGTCCAGTAGCTAAATGTAATTCGCCGTTTTTCATATTATGTGTACGAATTTCAGGACCTTTTGTGTCGAGTAAAATACCAACTGGTTTACCTAATTTCTGCGCTACTTCGCGAATTAAGCTAATACGTCCTTCATGCTCTTCATGAGAACCATGCGAAAAATTTAAGCGGGCAACATTCATACCTGCTTCAATTAGTTTTTCTAAAGTTTCTGGTGACTCACTTGCCGGACCAATTGTACATACGATTTTTGTTTTTCTCATTTTCTGCCCACTCCGTTTTATACCAAATTATATAGATAGTTCTTTCATCAAAGTATACAAGCTTACATCTGACTCATGATTTTTTTCGAAAGCCTCAGGCATATCATAGTCAATCACTTGATGATTGCGGATACCTACCGCTCTTCCAGTTTTTCCTTCCATTAGTAATTCGACTGCATGAGCACCGAACTGACTTGCCAGAACACGATCACGTGCAGTAGGTGAACCGCCACGTTGGATATGTCCAAGAACAGAAACACGGATCTCTTTCCCTGTTTTGTCTTTTAACAGCTTTGCCAAATCACTACCTGACATAACACCTTCAGCGACAATAATAATACTATGCTTTTTCCCACGCGCGGCTCCTCGATCTAAGCGTGCCACAATGTCATCCAAATTATAATCTTCTTCTGGAATTAAAACTGTTTCAGCACCAGCTGCAAGACCTGCCCATAATGCAATATCTCCTGCATCTCGCCCCATTACCTCAACGATAAAGGAATTTTCATGGGAAGTTGCTGTATCGCGGATTTTATCAATCGATTCCACGACTGTATTTAGTGCTGTATCGAATCCTATAGTATATTCGGTTCCTGGTACATCATTATCGATTGTTCCTGGAACACCAACAACAGGAAAACCTTTTTTCACTAACTCCATAGCACCACGGTAAGAACCATCTCCGCCAATAACGACTAACCCTTCAATCCCAGCTTCACGCATATTGTCAATGCCTCGCTGTTGAACAGCGTCTTCTTTAAATTCAGGACATCTTGCTGAAAATAATTGCGTGCCACCACGTTGAATAATGCCACCTACTGAGCCTAAATCGAGATTTTCCATGTAACCTTTTGTTAAGCCTTCATACCCATGCTTAATTCCGACAACATCAATTCCATGAAACGCGGCCTTACGAACGACTGCACGAACAGCTGCATTCATCCCTGGCGCATCTCCACCACTTGTTAATACGGCAATTTTTTTCATTGTCGACCTCCTGCAGTACTATTATTATTCACATTAACACGAAAAAACAAACTATGTAAGTGTTCTGAGGCTACAAAAACATAACTTTTACAAAAAAATAAAAAGAATGCGCTTTCACACACTCTTTCCAGCAAAAAATATCCGAAATCTAACATTTTTTCAAGCGGACTTGCGCTTTTTTGCTGTTTTGTTCTTCCATCATGGTTTTACCCAAATTAGGATCATCATAACGCGGGGGTGACTTTCGTTTTGTCTGTGCTTTTGCGACAGCAACATGGTTTTCGTCTGTGCGAAAGCGAAGCGGCAGCAACAACAAAATGTTTTTCTGTGCGAAAGCGTAGCGACAGCAACAACATGTTTTTTCTGTGCGAAAGCGAAGCGTAAGTACCAACATGATGTTGGTCCCGAAGGCGTTATCACAGGACATGATGTTTTTTAGCCTTCGTTCTTATACATCACTCGCTCCAAAGTTTCAACAGTGACCGCTATCCCCAAGGACTTTCCCAGTCTTCGCTCCTAGGCAAAATCTTCTCTCTTTTTGTTACCGACCACTATTGATGAAATCCAAAAAATATATGAATTTACACTTCTGTATATTGCCCGATCTTTTTAAATTTCTCATAACGGTCTTCTATTAGTTGTTCGCCATTTAAAGAATTCAAAATTTTTAACGTGTCGCTTATACATTCTTTCATATAAAGTGCCTGCTTCTCTACATTACGATGTGCACCACCTGTAATCTCAGTGATAATTCCATCAATAACGCCAAGCTCTTTTAAGTCAGGTGCTGTTATACGCATTGCTTCTGCTGCTTGTTTCGCTAGGCTACCATCACGCCATAAAATCGACGCAGCCCCTTCTGGCGAAATAACCGAATACGTTGAGTTTTCTAACATAAAGACACGATTCGCTACACCTAGTGCAAGTGCACCACCGCTTCCGCCTTCCCCAATTACGATGCTAATAACTGGTACTGTTAGACCCGCCATTTCGACGAGATTTCTGGCGATTGCTTCACTTTGGCCGCGTTCCTCTGCAGCCTTACCTGGATAAGCACCTTTCGTATCAATAAAACAAATAATTGGGCGCTTAAATTTCTCAGCCTGCTTCATTAAGCGTAATGCCTTACGATATCCTTCAGGATGGGGCATTCCAAAATTACGACGAATGTTTTCTTTAGTTGATTTTCCACGTTGATGTCCAATAATTGTTACTGGCTGCCCTTCAAAGAGAGCAATTCCTCCAAGAATAGCCGCATCATCACCAAACGTACGATCTCCATGTAACTCTATAAAGTTTTCACACATAGCTTCTATATATTGTAATGTTGTTGGTCGTTCAGGATGTCTAGCAACCTGTACACGATCCCACGGTTTCATATTGGCATAAATAGATTCTTCTAGCTGTGTTAGACGTGTTTCAAGCTTTTCAATTTCGCCTGTCATATCTACTTCTGCTTCGGTAGCAATTTTTTTTAACTCATCAATTTTCCCACGCAATTGTACTACTGGTTCTTCAAAAGCCAAATTTTTAGACATGTTGCACGCCGCCTTTCGTATGCATTTTTACAAGTACTGTTACTTGGTTTCGTAAATCTTTGCGATGGAAGATTGCATCGAGCTGACCATGTGCTAGTAAAAATTCCGCCGTTTGGAAATCATTTGGTAGTTTTTCTCTAACTGTTTCTTCGATTACACGACGACCAGCAAAGCCAATTAAAGCTTGTGGTTCAGCAATATTAATATCCCCAACAGAGGCAAAGCTTGCCGAAACACCACCTGTTGTCGGATGCGTTAGTATTGAAATAAACAATAATCCTTCATTACTATGACGTTTTAACGCCACACTCGTTTTTGCCATTTGCATTAATGATAGTACACCTTCTTGCATGCGCGCTCCACCACTTGCAGTAAAGATAATAAACGGTACACGTAATTCAGTAGCTTTTTCAACAGCACGTGTGATTTTTTCTCCGACAACTGAGCCCATTGAACCCATACGGAAATGAGAATCCATAATGGCTACTACAATTTCTTCTCCATCAAGGGTTCCTAATCCTGTCAGTACAGCTTCATTTAATCCCGTTTTTTGTTGATCGGCTGAAATTTTTTCAACATAAGCAGGGAAATTAAGCGGATTGCTTGTTTGTAAATGATCGTCCATTGAAACAAATGAACCTTCATCTAAGAAATCTGCTACGCGCTCCTGTGCAGTCATTTTGAAATGATGGTCGCATTTTGAACATACTTTATGATTTTTTTCTAATTCCTTCGTTAATTGAATATGACGGCATTCTGGACATTTTGTCATCAGTCCTTCTGGAAATCCCTTTTCTTGTCCGTCTTCTTTCTTTTTACTAAATAAGCTGCGTATTGCCATGTTCGACTCCCCCTTTGTTGTCTAAATACTCTGTACAGTCTTCATCCATTGCTCGTAGGCTTTAAATGCTTCTCTCTCATAGCCAAGCTGCATCGATTTCAACATAGTTTGAATTTGTAATTTTTCATCTTCAGTTGAGTTTCGATTTAAACGATCACCATCATATGCTGCTAATTGAAACCAGATTTTCAATGAAAGACGATTCCCTGACGTGATTAATATTTCTCGTAAAACACTCAGACAATTAATCGTACCTTCTATCTCTAGCTTTACAAAAAAACTGTCCCACACAGGTAGTGTTCGCAGAGTCTCTGTACAACTTATTACGCGAATTGCTTCCTTTTCATGAATATGTCGCGTTAATTCGACATCCTTTTTCGATTTTTCATCTTCTAATATAAACATCGACAGTATTTCTACGAGCTGATGTTTATGTGTTGAAGCTAGAAAAGTACCTCCACCATGTCTCGTTTCAATAAGACCTAACAATTCTAAGCTACGCAACGCCTCTCTCACTGAGGATCGCCCGACACCTAGACGCTCTGAAAGGACTCGTTCGGAAGGTAATTTTTCACCAGCCTGAATTTTTTCCATTTTAATAAGTTGACGTAATTGTTGGACGATTTCTAAAAACACTTTCTTTTGCTCGTTTTTTTTATCCATACGATCAACTCCTCTTATAAAAAGTGGTCTGACCACTTTTCGACGTTGACTCTAGCTTACAAAATAATTATTAAAAAGTAAAGAAAAAACTGCATAGTAAATCTATGCAGTTTCTAATATTTTCTTCAATTTCATATTTTTTTCGTCGCTTGGACATGTTTTACTTTAATCTGTGCCTTACCAAAACGTCTTTCCAACGTTCCTTCAAAATAGATTAATTCATCTTCCAGCAACAACTCTTGCACAAGCTGAAAAACCTGAGGGAATAAAGTAATTGATACTGTTCCAAATTCATCCTGAAGCTGAACAAAAGCCATTTGCTCACCCTTTTTAGTCCGAATTTTTTTCACTTCTTCTATGATGCCAATTATTTTAACATACGTTCCCTCACGTGCATGCTTTAACTCACGACATGTCATATTTACTTCATTCCAAAAAGCTCTTTCCTCAGTGACTGGATGTGCTGATATATAAAATCCAAGACTTTCCTTCTCACGCAGTAATTTTTCCTTTTGAGACATCGCTTCCACTTCCATATACTTTGGCTTACCAAAACTAAAAGCAGTAGCCGATGCAATATCAATATCCTCAGTTGGTCTTAGCAACTCAGCATGCATCTGGGCGGCCTCCAAAGTTGCTATCAGTACCGCACGATCTTTCCCTAAATAATCAAGAGCCCCAGCGAAAATTAAAGACTCCATTACTTTCGGTTTAAAATGCTGTGCACTTAAGGCAACTGCCAAATCAAATAAATTATCAAATGCTTCTGTATTCGTTTGGCGTAAAGCATTAACGGACTCTATAAATGTATAGGGTACACCCTTTATCCCAGATAAGCTATAGCGAACTCCATCTTTTTCAACCGTAAAAAATTTCGTACTATGTTTTAATGAAGGTGGGTAAAATGGAATCCCTTTCTCTTTTGCCTCACTCACAAGCTGCTGAATTTTTTCCACATTTCCTGTTGCATTTGATAATAGCGCCGCATAAAAACTTAGTGGGAAGTGTGCCTTTAAATAGGCCATTTGATAAGAAATAACACTGTATGCGACAGCATGGCTTTTAGGGAAACCATAGTCTGCAAAGCGTACAATTAATGCATACACTTCTTCAGCCACCTGAATATCAAAGCCTTGCTGCATTGCTCCAGCTACAAATGCAGTACGTTGCTCCTCTAATACTTGACGATTTTTCTTACTTACCGCTCGGCGCAATAAATCCGCTTGTCCCATCGTAAAACCAGCCATCACCGAAGCAATTTGCATGATCTGCTCTTGATATACTATTACACCAAATGTCTCCCGTAAAATAGGCTCTAATGTTGGGTGTGGCATCATAACAGGTTCTTTCCCTGCTTTCCGTCTTGCATAGATAGGTATAAAATCCATTGGGCCAGGACGATACAACGCATTGACTGCTACTATATCTAAAAAATTGGTTGGATGTATATCCCGTAAAGCTTGCTTCATACCTTCAGATTCTAATTGAAAAATACCTAATGTATCTCCCTTTTGAAGAAGCTGAAATGTCTTTTCATCTTGCATCGGAATAAGCTCAAACTCTATCCACGGGCCACCTGCTTTATAAATTGACCATCGTACCTGCTCTAATATTGTCAGATTGCGCAAACCTAAAAAATCCATTTTGACAAGGCCACAAGCTTCTACATCTCCCATTGGCCATTGCGTACAATATATTCCGTCATGCCCCTCTTCAATCGGTATCGTATTGACTAGTGGAGATGGGGCCAGCACGATCCCGGCTGCATGAGTAGAAGAATTTCTTGGCAACCCTTCTAGTTTGAATGCCACCTCTAACCATCGACGATGTTTCTCATCCTCTGCTAGCCAGCCTTGCAAGCCTTGTGATTCGTCCACCGCTCTTTGCAATGTTATCCCAGGTTTATTCGGAATCATTTTCGAAATTTTTTCCAATGTTTCAGCTTCAAAACCAAAAACACGCGCAACATCTCTAGCAACTGCCTTAGCAGATAAAGTGCCAAACGTAATAATTTGCGCTACATTTGCCTTCCCATATTTTTGAGCAACATATTGAATGACTTTTTGTCTTTTACTGTCAACAAAATCGATATCTATATCTGGAAGTGTGACACGTTCAGGGTTTAAAAAGCGTTCAAATAATAAGCCGTAAACGAGCGGATCTACTTGTGTAATGGATAAACTATACGCTACAAGAGAACTCGCTGAAGAACCACGACCTGGGCCAGTTAAAATGCGGTTCTCTTTAGCAAAATGCATAAAATCTGCAACAATTAAAAAATAATCAGCAAAGCCCATCGAACAAATAATTTCAAGCTCGTATTGAAGTCGCTCTCGATAAACATGCGGGATTTCAGTTTGTTTGAAACGCTTCTCTAATCCTGCAAATACTTCTTTGACAAGCAAGCTTTCGGCTGTTTCACCTGTTGGTACAGGGAATTTAGGCATTTGTACGTGCATTTCAGGGATTTCCGCAGTACAGCTAGCTAGCATCGTTGCACTAGCTTCAAGCCATTCTGGATGATCAACAAACCAGCTTCGCCATTCTTCCTCAGTTGGAGCGAAATAACCTTGTAAATGGGCGGATAACATTGTACCTGCGAGCTTTTCACCTGTATCAATTGCTCTTGCCACCTCGAAGGCAAAATGATCTTCTGGACGTAAAAAATAACAGCATTGTGAAGCAACGATCGCTATATTCATAGTTTCACACCATGCTACATACGTTTCTTCTTTTTCCGCTATCATCCCTGCTGGCCTTGCAATCCCCATAAATAAATGCTTACCAAATACCCTGTTCAAATCACCTGCTACTTCAGTCCAATCTTCCATTTCCACTAAATCATCCGAAGAAAGTAATGCCACGCTGCCTGTTGCATATCCTTCTAGCCATTTCCAAGGAAGTGCATCATCCTCTCGAATTGAAACGGCACTACTAATCTTTAAAAGATTCTGATAGCCTTCTTGTGTTTGAGCATACAGTACAAGTGGAACCTTTCTTTCGTGCCACTGTACGTTTACCGAGAGCCCTAATACAGCATGAATATTAGCTTGTTGCAATGCTTTACTAAAAGGCAAAAGCCCGTACAATTTTGAATTGACGATTGCACAGGTCTGAGTATTTTGCTCTTGTAAAAAAGGGATCAATTGTTCAAGCCGAATCGTGCTTTTCAATAAATCCGCGCTCGTATGCATTTTCGTGTATACATGTGTCAAATGAATCCCTTCCTTTCTAAATATCGAAGAAAATATTAATTTCAAAGCTTTATTTTTATGACAGAAGCACGTTCTTATTCTCTTGAGTTGGATTATCACCATAACGTGTGGTTGATTTCCGTTCCGGCTGAATGGCGTCCTGCCAGCACGAGGTTGATCACGAAGGCGTTATCACAGGACGTGATGCTTTTAGCCTTCGTCCCCTCCCCGCTTCGCTCCAGGTTCTTCTCTGTGACGCTAACGTCCAGCCGTAACGAAGATCAACTTATATATGGCATACACCCAAATATTAACGTTTATCGATACGCTTTACAAATTTCCTGTAATCTCGTTATAACACGATCTGCTTCTTCCCATGAGTAAGCCGTTGCACCCGAAGCAAGCGGATGGCCACCGCCATTAAATTCCTTTGCCAAAGTGTTAATAACAGGACCTTTTGAGCGTAAACGTACACGAATCTGATCGGCCTCTTCAATAAGAATCACCCATGCACAAATGCCTTTCACACTTCCAAGACAGCCGACTAACAGTGACGCTTCTGACGGTACAGCATTAAATTCAGCTAGCAATTCCTTTGTCAGCTTAATATGTGCTGCCCCATGCTCATCTATTTTGAAATTTTGATAAATATAACCTTGTAAATTTAAAAGCTTTTGATCCATTTCATACATTCCATCGAAAATTTGATTTCGATCAAAATCATAAGTAATAAGCTCTCCTGCAACTTTAAAAGTTTTTACTGTCGTGCTAGGGTATTGGAATCGTCCTGTATCTCCTACAATACCAGCGAATAATAATCTAGCGGCTGCATCAGATAGAGTCCAGTTTGCTACTTCTTTCCCTTCCTCAAAAAGCTCATAAATCATTTCACTACAAGAGCTTGCAGTAGTGTCCACCCACAGTAAATCACCATATGCATCATCATTTGGATGGTGATCTATTTTAACGACCATTTTACCTTTTGTATAGCGTTGATCGTCTACACGTTCAGTATTTGCAGTATCTGTCACAATAACTAAAGCATTGTCGTATACATCATCCGAAATGCCATCTGGCTTCGCTAAAAATGATAAAGATTCATCATGCTCACCTACAGCAAAAACTTTCTTTTCAGGATAATTTGCTAAAATAAGCTCCTTTAATCCTTGTTGAGATCCATAAGCGTCTGGGTCTGGACGCACATGACGATGAATAACGATTGTTTCATATGAAGCAATTGTGTCGATGATTTGTCTTTTCAAAATAATTTCCTCCAATAGGATAGTAATAACCGTTAGCATTTTTCTTCAATAATCGTTACAATATAGTCTAGTTATGCTAGGAGGTTTACTATGCTCAATTTAATTTTTGTGTTTGCAATTATCATATCATTTGCCATTTATTTTTATTTTAAAACAAAACAGTTCCGTTCTTCATTACCAATCGCTAAAAATTGGTACAAAAGCAAAGCGAACGTATGCTTCGGTTTATTTATTCTTTTATTTGGTTTAAACCAAGCATATTTATTCCCGGGATTATATACATTTATTATTGTAGCAATTCTTGTCATTTTAGGCATCTTTGTTATTATCGAAAATATTAAAAAAGCTCGTCACTACGGTCAATTTGTTGAAGAAGAATTCCGTATTAACCGATGAATATTAAAGGGATGACCTAGCATTTGCCCTAGGCCATCCCTTTTTATGTCTTCCTAACGTTCCAGTAGTTGGAACATCATCATTGCCTTACCGACAAGCATTTGTTGATTAAACACTTCGAAGTCCATTTTCACAAACTTACGACTCATGTCTAATATTCTAGGTCTTACCGTAAGTGTACTTTCCATCTGTACAGGCTTAATGAAATAAATTGTCATGTTTTCGGCAACTGCATCCCCACGTTTACGGCGCTTTAACGCAAATGAGCCAACTTCTGCTAACAAAGTTGTAAATGCTCCGTAAGAAATTGCCCCGTATTGATTTGTCATTTGAGGTGTTACTTTAAACTCTACGATTAAATCTTCATCGCCAAGCACCTTCATCTCATTTTTCACTAAATCATCAATTGTTTCACCATGCTGTGGCTGTCTTTGTGCAAGCTGAAGCGCCTTTAGTACATCTTGTCGACTAATGACACCTTGCAAAACATTGTCATCATCGACAATCGGTAGCAGGTCAATCCCTTCCCAAATCATACGATGTCCTGCAGAAGCAACACTCATTTTCATCGATCCAGCAATCGGATTTTTTGTCATAACCTTCTCAATAAGCTCATTTTCTTCTCGACCAATAACGTCTTTTACGGTAATCATCCCAACAAGCTTATTGTTTGCTGTCACAACAGGAAATGCACCATGAGTTGTTCGTTCATTTAGCTTGTGGAAATGATGAATGGTTTCATCATTTCGAAGAACAGAAGTATCAGTCATCGGCACAAAAATATCTTCAATAAATAAAATATCTTTTTTGATTAATTGGTCATAAATTGCACGATTAATCATTGTTGCTACTGTAAAAGTGTCATAGCTAGTTGAAATGATTGGTAGGTCTAAGGAATCTGCAAGTAGCTTGTTTTCCTCAGTTGTATCAAAGCCCCCTGTAATTAAAACAGCTGCACCAGCTCGTAGTGCATTTTCATGCGCTTTAATACGGTTACCAACGATAAGCAAGCTTCCTGCATCTGTATAACGCATCATATCTTCTAACTGCATTGCACCAATAACAAATTTCGTTAATGTTTTATGTAGACCTGTTTTTCCACCTAAAACTTGGCCGTCTACGATATTAACAATTTCAGCGAAGGTTAATCGCTCTATATTCTCTTTCTTTTTCTTCTCAATACGAATCGTTCCAACACGTTCAATAGAGCTTACTAAACGACGATTTTCCGCTTCCTTAATAGCACGATAAGCCGTTCCTTCACTCACCTGCATTTCCTTCGCAATTTGACGTACTGAAATTTTATCGCCCACGGGTAGTGATTCGATGTATTGTAAAATTTTCTCATGTTTTGTAGACAAAATATCACCTATTTCTCAAGATCAATTCTGCTCTTAGTGTACCATATTTTTTATAAAAATATTTAATATAAAGTGTGAATTTGTTTTACTTTTCCCATCGTTTCAACTACACACGCGGTGTCAACTCATATAGAACAGCAGTGTCAATGTTTAGGAACAGTTTACTTTTTCACCTGCTTTTAAAATTTGAACCTCTGAATTTTGTACTAAATCTGCAAAAATTTGTGGATCCTGCTCGATTGGAGGGAATGTATTGTAATGAACTGGTACGACAATTTTCGGTTTCAAAAATGACACTGCACAAGCAGCATCCTCTGGACCCATTGTGAAATTGTCACCAATTGGTAAAAACGCAATATCAATAGGATGGCGTTCTCCAATTAATTTCATATCACTAAACAAAGCTGTGTCACCTGCATGATAGATTGTTAAACCTTCTATAAATAATAAAATTCCAGCAGGCATTCCCATATAAATGATTTCATTATTTTCAGTTACATAAGACGAACCGTGGAAGGCTTGAGTAAATTTCACTTTACCAAAATCAAATTCCTTAGCTCCACCTATATGCATTGGATGTGTTTTCACTCCTTGCCATGAAATCCAATTAGCTAGCTCATTCGGCGCAATGACGAGGGCATCTTTTTTCTTTGCAAGCTCCACTGTATCACCAACATGATCATTATGACCATGTGTAAGTAAAATAATGTCTGGTGCTTCATCAGCTACCTTTAAATCTGTTTGCCCATTCCCATTAATGAATGGATCAATTAAAATCGTTTTCCCATTTGATTGAATTTTGACAACGGAATGTCCATGATAACTAATTTCCATTTAAGCTTCCTCCTTGCAGTACATATTGTGCTACATCATTTTTATTCGCTATCCATGCGATTTTTCCCTTTTTTTGATATGCTGTACATAGAATAATAGCATCACCTGTTAGGAGACGATTATTCATTCGTACAAAAATGAAGCTTCGAATTCGAGTTATAATTTCCTTATAGGTCGAAGCCTCATCGTGTAGGCTATTATTGCAGCCGAGCACGTGAAAATTTTTCAATACAATAAGAGGAGGAAATGTTTATGTCAAAAGTTGAAGAAATTCAAAATTATTTACAACAAAATCAAATTGATGCTGCTTTCATCACAACTCCAGACAATGTTTTTTACGTTTCGGGCTTTAAAAGTAATCCACATGAGAGATTATTAGGCGTAATGATTTTTAAAGAGGCAGATCCTTTTTTAATTTGTCCACAAATGGAGATCCCAGATGCGAAGGCTGCTGGTTGGTCATATGAAGTCATTGGTCACCAAGATACTGAAAATTCAATGGAAGTTCTTGCACAAGCGATAAAAGCACGTAATGTTAATCCATCAACGTTTGCTATTGAAAAAGCTCATCTCATTGTAGAGCGTTTAGAAGCCCTACAACAATCGTTTCCTCAGGCAAATTTTGTCCGTCTCGACGAAAAAATCAATGCTATGCGAGTAATTAAAGATGAAAATGAATTAGATAAATTACGAAAAGCTGCTGAACTAGCTGACTATGCTATTGAAATCGGCTGTAAAGAAATCGCTGAAGGCAAAACAGAAATGGAAATCTTAACAGCGATAGAAAACGCTATTCAGGATAAGGGCTGCAAGATGTCCTTTGAGACAATGGTATTGAGTGGTCCAAAATCAGCCTCTCCACACGGTACTCCAGGTGCTCGCAAAATCGAAAAGGGCGATATGGTGTTATTCGACCTCGGCGTAATTTACGATGGATATTGCTCTGATATTACACGTACAGTTGCCTTTGGTGAACCTAGCGAGGCACAAAAGGAAATCTACAACGCAGTACTATCTGCTAACACAAATGCAATTGCAGCAGTAAAACCAGGTGTTCGTGCAATGGATTTAGATAAAATTGCTCGTGATACTATTTCCGAAGCAGGCTATGGCGAATATTTCACACATCGACTTGGTCATGGACTCGGCATTTCCGTACATGAATTCCCATCTGTTACAGGCGCAAATGAAATGACTATGGAAGAAGGCATGGTCTTCACAATTGAGCCAGGTATTTATAAATCTGATGTGACAGGTGTCCGTATTGAAGATGAGGTTGTCGTAACAAAAGACGGAGTAGAAGTACTAACAAAATTCCCGAAAGATTTGATTGTACTTTAAGTTTATTTAAGGGAAAGGAAGCAACCAACATGGTGCTTCCTTTTTTAGTGTTAAGTATTGCTCTTCTGCAAAACGAGGGGTTGATTTCCGTTCCAGCTGGGCGCTTTCCTGGGGGCGTCCGATGAGCCGCTTCCCTTCGCTCCAGGGTCTCATCTGTGACGCTGATCGAGGGCACTGAAAAAGTGGTTAGATAAAGGAAGTAGCGAATTTTTTCTCTACTTCCTTTTCTTTTTCATCTATAATTATTAGTATACTGTTCATTTTAGGTGGTGCTTTTTATGCTTTCCAAACAAGAAACGCTTGCTCTTAGTCCTCATATGGCAATCTATGATTTAGTTGTGCCAAAAGATAATATGCTTCGTCAAATGAAGGAATTAATTGATTTTACTTTTGTTTTAGAGGAATTAGAGACTAAATATTGTCTAGATAATGGTCGTTACGCTATTTCACCTATTCGTATGTTCAAATATTTATTACTTAAGGCAATTTATGATATTTCTGATGTTGATGTAGTAGAACGTTCTAAATATGATATGTCCTTTAAATATTTTTTAGATATGGCACCAGAAGAAGGTGTTATTGAGGCAAGTTCTTTAACAAAATTCCGTCGATTACGTTTACAAGATGTCCAATTGTTAGATTTACTCATTCACAAAACCGTAGAACTAGCTATTGCACAGGGTGTTTTAAAAAGTAAAACATTGATTGTAGACGCAACACATACGAAGGCACGCTACCAACAGAAGTCCCCGAAAGAGTTTTTACAAGAGAAATCAAAACAGGTACGAAAAGCCGTGTATCAATTCGATGAAACAATGAAATCAAAATTTCCCACTAAACCGACTTCTCAAGATATCCAAAAAGAAGTGGACTATTGTCACCAAGTCATTCAAATAATAGAAGAAAATAAGGCTATTGCTCAAATACCAAGTGTACAAGAAAAAGTAAATGTCCTCAAAGAAGTTATTGAAGATTATGAGCTTAAAATAAATTACTCAGCTGATCCTGATGCACGTGTCGGTTATAAATCTAAAGAGAATCCTTTCTTTGGTTATAAAACACATTTGGCAATGAGTGATGAAAGACTTATAACAGCAGTAGTTGTAACAACAGGTGAAAAAAGTGACGGGAATTATTTACAAGAGCTAGTAGAGAAGAGTGAGCAAGCAGGCATAGAAGTGAACACCATTCTTGGAGATACAGCGTATTCTGGTAAAGAGAATTTATTATACACAAAAAAGAAAGAGATTCAACTCATTTCAAGGCTACATCCTGTTATTACGAACGGTCAACGGAAGCAAGAAAGTAAGTTTGAGTTTAATAAAGATGCCGATTTATATGTGTGCCCTGCTGGACATTTAGCAAAGAGTAAAAGTATTAAAAAGCGTAAGAATTCCACGCAAAATACACAATTAAAATATTTCTTTGATATAGAAAAATGTAAAGTTTGTCCTTTAAAAGAAGGGTGTTATAAAGAAGGAGCGAAAACAAAAAGTTATTCAGTTTCTCTTCTGTCAAATGAACACATAGAACAAGAAGTGTTTCAGGAAACGGAATCCTTTAAACAATTGGCAAAAGAACGCTATAAAATCGAAGCAAAGAATAGTGAAATAAAAAACAGACACGGGTATAATCAAGCAAACGCCACGGGTCTATTTGGTATGCAAATACAAGCAGCCGCAACGCTATTTGTCGTGAATATGAAGAGAATTTTAAAACTAATGAACGAAAAAAGCAAAGAATAATGAAAGAAATCGGACGACCCCTTCCTAAAAAAGGATGAAATGGCGCCCGATATTTTTTTTGAGTTAAAAAATTTTAATTTTGATGAGTTTTTCAGTGCCCTCGACGCTGATCCCCAAGGAGTCGCCCAGCTTCCACTCCAATCAACTATTTCACATAGTATGTATCTTCTTGCATGGCACTCTAATTTATGGTTATAAAAACTACAACAAAGATTTTTCGTGCGAAAGCGGAGTGTTAACGAAGCGGTAGCAACAAATGTTTTATCTGTGCGAAAGCGAAGCGGCAGCGACAAAGCGAGTAGCCTGGAAGGGAAATCAACCCTCGTTTTGCCGAAGAGCCAACTCCATTGTCACAATAATTTTTCAACAACATAAAAGGAAGCAACCAAACACGGTGCTTCCTTTTGTTGTTTAATTTATTGAATTAACTCATCAACATTTACAAATGGCAGACCTTGAGAATCTGCAACTGCCTTGTAAACGAGATGTCCATCTATAGTATTGACACCTTTTTTCAACGCAAGATTGTCAAGACATGCTTGTCTGTAACCCTTACTAGCAATTTGAAGTGCATAAGGAATTGTATTATTCGTTAAAGCAATTGTTGAAGTACGTGGTACAGCACCTGGCATATTCGCTACTGCATAATGCACAACTCCATGTTTTACATAAGTTGGGTCATCATGTGTCGTCACACGATCAGATGTCGCAAAAATACCGCCTTGGTCAATGGCAATATCAACAACTACTGAGCCTGGTTGCATTGACTGAATCATTTCCTCAGAAACAAGCTTTGGTGCTTTGGCGCCAGGAATTAAAACGGCTCCAACTACTAAATCTGAGTTTTTCACTGACTCTGCAATATTATAAGGATTGGACATCAATGTTTGAACATCACGACCAAACAGATCTTCTAACTGACGTAAACGCTCTGGGCTTAAATCAATAACCGTTACATCCGCACCCATTCCGACAGCTATTTTCGCCGCATTTGTTCCAGCTATACCGCCACCGATAACAGTTACTTTACCACGTTGCACACCTGACACGCCGCCCAGTAAAATACCTTTACCTTCATGATTTTTCTCTAAAAATTGTGCACCAATCTGTGTTGCCATTTTACCTGCAACCTCACTCATGGGTGTTAGAAGTGGCAAAGAACCATTTGCTAATTGTACGGTTTCATAAGCAATCCCTACAACTTTTTTATTTAACAGTGCCTGCGTTAATTCAAGCTCTGGCGCTAAATGTAAATACGTAAATAAGATTTGACCTTCATAGAAATATTCGTATTCTGATGCTACTGGTTCCTTTACTTTCATAATCATTTCTTGCGCCCATGCCTCTTTTGCCGTCTCAACGATATGAGCACCTGCAGCTAAGTAGTCTGCATCTGTAAAGCTTGAGCCCAAACCTGCTCCAGTTTCAATGTACACTTCATGTCCTGCATGTGTTAATGTTACAACCCCTGCTGGTGTCATGGCTACACGATTTTCATTGTTTTTAATCTCTTTTGGAATACCAATCTTCATCTTTCCTATCCCCTTCCATTACCTAAAAAATAAGCATCATTTTGTTACATACACTTCGATGTATTGATGCACCCCTTGCATTTCCATATTACCAAACAAATAAAAAAAATGCTTTAATTAAAGTGATTATAAACAAAATTTATATTATTCCTATAATACCAAATATTTAAATTCAGATGGTAATCTTTGCTCCGTAATGAAGCATAAAACATTTGCTGCCCCAAGCGGCTAGGAAAGCGCCCAGACGGAACGGAAATAAACCACACGTTATGATTATGAGTCAAATCGCTGTAAATGCCTTCACTTTTTCACATTTTTTCTTCCGGAAAGTATTTCCTTTAGAAAATCATTTGGTATAATCAAAATATACAAATCAGGGAGGTAATTCAAATGGCTAATCATTATAAAAGCATTGTAGTTGCAGTAGACGGTTCTAAGGAAGCTGAATACGCTTTCCGTAAATCGATTGATGTTGCAAAACGTAACGAAGGTGCTGTTTTAAATCTTGTAAATGTTATTGACACACGTTCATTCGCTGCAATCGAAGCTTATGACCGTTCAATTGCTGAACGTGCTCAAGCATTCTCTGAAGAACTATTAAATGGTTACAAAAAACAAGCTGAAGATGAAGGCTTAACAAACGTTAACCTTGTAATTGAATACGGCTCACCAAAAAATATCATTACAAAAGAGCTTTCTAAAATTGTAGATGCAGACTTAATCATCTGTGGTGCAACTGGTCTAAATGCAGTAGAACGCTTCCTAATCGGTTCAGTATCTGAAGCAATTGTACGCTCAGCTAAATGCGACGTACTTGTTATCCGTACACCTGAAAATTAATTTTGCATTACATAAAAAGGTATCCTATTTAGGATACCTTTTTTTACTTATTGGTTCATCACCAAAAGTCGTGGATGACATTTGTTAAAAAGTATGCCATATGGGTTGATTGGAGTGGAGACTGGGCGACTCCTTAGGGATCAGCGTCACAGATGAGACCCTGGAGCGAGCATAGCGAGTGAAGCGGCTCATCGGACGCCCCCAGGAAGCTCTGCTCTGTGCGAAAGCGAAGCGTCAGCTACAAAGCGCCTAGTCGGAACGGAAATCAACCACACGTTTTGGTGAAGAACCTACTTATTTACCTTCTTGCCACATTTTCACTTTTTCAAAGAACATAGCAAGAGCTTGTTTATTTTGCATATTTGGTACTTTTGCTAACAACACCTCTTTTGGTGCTTTGAAAGCTTCTCCTTGCTTTTGCAAAATGACAATGCTCTTTTCAAGAGCTTTATTGGCGAACATTGTATCTGGCAATTGAATAATTGCTTGAATCCAAGCATGCTTTTGAATGTATTTATGCAGTTGTTTCGACTGCTCAGAATCAAAGAGATGGGTTGGCGCAAGGAAAAATAAGTAGCCACCATCTTTCGTGTAGTTAATGGACTGCTCAATAAATAAGTGATGTGCATAACTCATCCCTTCTGAAGAGCATAATTCATAATCTAATGCGACATCTTCATTCGGGTAATATCCGACTGGTAAATCACAAACAATAGCATCAACAGGATTTACTAACAGATCTTGTAATGCATCTTGGCGATATAATGAAACAGGCTGCTCTGTCAAATCAGCAGTTGCAGCAGCTAAACGAATAAGTAACTCATCAACCTCTACACCAGTAGCTTCTATTTTTCCATCTAATAAATTCATAACTGTTAGTAGTAAATTTCCCGTACCTAGTGCTGGATCTAAAATAGAAATTTTTTCTGTTTCTAGTCGATTAGCAAATATTTGCTCCACAAAATAACCAACTAATAACCCTAGAGTATCCGGTGTCATTTGGTGATTTGGTTGAGAGCCTTTTCGCATCCCTTTTAAAACAGCAATTTGAATCGCTTTGCGCACATCTTCCTTTGTCGCACCATCTTGTGAAAAATTAACTTCCCCATCCAGCCATGCCTCTAAGCCATCTAGAATACCCTCTAGCAATGTAATATTATGCTCTTTTTCTATCTTTTCAGCATGTTCATTTAGCAAACCAAATAACTTCTCGATATTTTCCATACATAACTTCCTTTCACGTAGAAAAGAGCCGTGACAAAAACTTGTCACAGCCCCTTTGTCTAGTAATATCTTAGCCTAAAATCCATCAATTATGCTAGTGCTTTTACAGCTTCAATTGCCGCTTCATAGTTTGGATGGTTTGTTGCCTCAGAAACATATTCCACATATGCCACTTTGTCATTTGCATCCACAACAAATACTGCACGTGTTAGAAGACGTAATTCTTGGATGTAGACACCGTATGCTTCACCAAAAGACAGGTCACGGTGATCTGAAACGGTTTGAACAGCATCAATGCCTGCTGCACCACACCAACGTTTTTGAGCAAACGGAAGGTCAACGGATACTGTATAGATAACTACATTATCACCTAAGCTTGCTGCTTCTTCATTAAAACGACGTGTTTGTGCATCACATACACCAGTATCTAATGAAGGGACTACACTAAATAAACGAATTTTCCCCTCTGAATCTTTTAATGTAACAGGTGAAAGGTCATTCGCTAATACAGTGAAATCTGGTGCTTGATCTCCAACCTTTACTTCATTACCTACAAGTGTTACTGGACCATTTTTAAATGTTACTTGTGCCATATAAACGCCTCCTAATCTTCATATGTACATAATATTACTAAATGAAGGGAATTAATTGCAACTGAGACAGCTTATCAAAAATTGTTTTGAAAAAATCTTTTCACACCTGTCCAGCCGTATTTGCTCAAAGTTGCACCATTTTCCAACTGAAAGTGCCTAGTTGGAACGGAAATCCCTCCACATTATGAACTACAAAAATAAAGAGCTGTCTCACTTTTAACGAGACAGCCCTAGCTATTATTCTTCGTCTTTTTCCTCTAGCTTTTCAGGTTCAGTTTTCTTCTCTAGAGATACAGATTCAGGTATTTCCTCTTTGATTGGCACAGATGGTTGCACGATGTCTTTTTCAATATAAACTTTTTCATGAACAACTGCTGTATCTGCAAAAAAATCATGTAGACCTTGATTGTTTGGTAAAATGACTACAAGAATATACAGTGGCATAAAAACGTTGTTTATGATACGTCCTATCCAATCACGGAATAACACATCTGACCAAGTTAGCTTATCATGTTTTAATGAAATAACACGTAACCCAAATATCATTTTCCCTAATGTTTGCCCAAAAAATTTCGTCATTAATACAAAATAACTGTAATAAACAATAGCAGATATAATCGAAATCGGTGCATACCACACTGTTTCAGATAATGACCAATCCATTAAATAAAAAATTGGGTTAACGAGAATTCCGATTACTGCTGTAATCATCAATCCATCCAATAAAAATGCCCAAAAACGTACCCAAAAGCCTGCAGTTTTTAGCGCATAATTTTTATTCGCAATTGGCTTATCAATTGGGAGGGCATCTCCCGTAGAGGGTGAACCTTGCATAACAATTTCATTGTTTGTCATTGTACTCCCTCCTTAGTATTCGCCATATAAGTACATCATTTTTGGTGCTTTATATTCCGTCATAATTTTCATCAGCATTTTTTCCTCTGCTGATGGACCGAACATGGATCCAATCTTCATACCAACATACGATTGCAAGCCACCCACATCATATGAATACTCAAATAATTCTGCGTCCTCTAAGCCAAAGTCTTCACGTAGTGCCGCAACTGCTGCTTCCTCATCACCAATTTCATCAATTAAGCCTGCTTCAAGAGCCTTCGTACCGCTAAGAATTCGACCATCGGCAACTTTTTTCACTTCAGCTTCAGACATACTACGTCCTTCTTCAACAATATCAACGAATTCCTCATACGTTTCATTAATCATATCTTGCATCATTGCACGCTCTTCCGGCGTCACTTCACGCATTGGACTAAGCATATCCTTATGTGCACCAGATTTAAATGTTTCATATTTAAAACCAACTTTTTCAGCTAGTTTTTGATAATTTATGGATTGCATAATGACACCAATCGAACCTGTAATTGTATCACGTTGTGCAAATATTTTATCTGCTGGTGCTGAAATATAATAACCACCTGAAGCAGCCATCGAATCCATAGAAACATAGATTGGAATTT
This sequence comes from Lysinibacillus sp. G4S2, assembly GCF_030348505.1. NCBI lineage: Bacteria > Bacillati > Bacillota > Bacilli > Caryophanales > Bacillaceae > Lysinibacillus > Lysinibacillus sp. G4S2. Next base: position 4,130,740 of record NZ_JAUCFJ010000002.1, read on the forward strand.
GTCGCTCTTCTTTAATTTTCACGAGCTTTTTATATATTTCTGCTGATTCCTTTACACCACCACCTGGTGAATTAACACTTAGGACAATACCTTGTACAGACTTATCATTTAAAATAATATCTAATTGATTTAAGAAAAATTGATGATCATACGCAACTGGTTGCCATACTGTGCCTGAACCAATATCTTGAATCGTACCATCAACCTTTAAGTATGCAATACGTTTATCCATATTGCCGTCTTCTTTAACCGCTTCTGTTATCTCCAAATTGTTTCCAGCTACTAAGCTATCAAAATTGCTAAAGAAATCTGATTTAAAAATTGCAAATAGGGTGTTCATCCCCAATGAAAATACTAATAGGACACCTGCAATTATTAAAGCAACCCACCTTTTAACATTCATGTCTTTCCGCCTCCTCTTCACGTTATACGATTGACATTCTAATTTGTTTCACTTTTTTGCAACAATATGCAAATGTTTTAACCTATATTACATTACCTAATATCACGAAAAAAATCAAAGTTCATAGAAAAAGCGCGAACTTTGATTTTATCGACATTATTTCCTAGGAAATGATTAATGTCTGCTCTATTGATTTTTTTCTTGCTCACGTAATTCGACACGACGAATTTTGCCTGATGAAGTCTTTGGTAGCTCCGTTACAAATTCAATCGCGCGAGGATATTTATATGGCGCTGTTAAAGTCTTCACATGGTTTTGTAGTTTTTTTATCAGTGCTTCATTACCAATTTCTCCATCATGGAGCACGATATATGCCTTCACAATATTTCCACGAACCTCATCTGGACTCGCAACAACTGCAGTTTCTTTAACTGCTGAATGCTTCAATAATGCATCTTCTACTTCAAATGGTCCTATCGTATAGCCAGACGAAATAATGATATCATCTCCGCGTCCTTCAAACCAAAAATAACCATCTTCATCTTTATATGCACGATCTCCGGTAATATACCAATTGCCTCTAAATTGTAAATTTGTACGTTCTAGATCATTTAAATATTTTTTAAATAACGCGGGTGTTTCACGGTGTACAGCAATATCTCCAACTTCTCCAATTGCAACTGGATTTCCAAAATCATCGATAATTTCAACAGTATTTCCCGGAGTAGGTTTACCCATTGAGCCAATTCTAGCCTTCATTCCTACCATTGTACCAACAAGTAACGTATTTTCTGTTTGTCCATAACCATCTCGCACTTGTAAATTCAAGACCTCCGAAAATACTTTTATCACTTCACTATTTAAAGGCTCGCCTGCTGACACGGCTTGACGAATTGCACTTAAATTGAAATCTTGTAAATTTTCAAGTGCTGCCATAAATCGATATTCGGTTGGTGTACAGCACAGAATATTAATATGGAATTTTTCAAGCAGCGTGAGGTATGTTGTCGCATCAAAGTGACCTTTGTAGACAAATGCTGTTGCACCACTTCCTAATGTAGCGAGAAACGGACTCCAAATCCATTTTTGCCAGCCTGGAGCTGCTGTAGCCCAAACTATGTCACCTTCTTGAACACCTAACCAATTCGGTGCAGTTGTTCGTAAATGTGCATAACCCCAGCTATGTGTATGTACGGCTGCTTTTGGATTGCCTGTTGTACCACTCGTATAGGCTAAAAATGCAATGTCAGTACTTCTAGTAGGTGTAGAACTTATGTAGGTTGTTGGTTGGCTTTGCATTTTTTCAAGCAACGGCTGCCATGATTCATGTGCATGGCCAATGACAAATTTCTGTATGCCTTGTGAATTTTGAACAGCATCAAATTGTTCAACATAAGGCTCAAATGCAACAACGCCTTTTGCATTAGCATGATTGATTCGATATTCAATATCTTTAGTTCTCAACATCTCTGAGCTTGGTATAATCGTTAGCCCCGCCTTTAAGGCCGCAAGATAAACGATATACGCTTCAACTGATCTTGGTACCATGACTAAAATAACATCATCTTTTGTTAAACCATAAGATGTAAATACATGTGCTGCCTGATTCGCCTTTTCAAGTAAACTAGCATATGTAATGTATTGAATTTCCTCATTTTCGTTATAAACGATCAATGCATTTTTTGTAGAATCCTGTGCATATTTTTCGATTTCCTCTGAAATGTTATACCACTCTGGTGCGATTAAATCTTGTCGTTTCATGGCAAATGCCCCCTTTTGCTATGCTCATTATAAAACTCAATTTTTATCATTTTCAATGAAAGGCACTCAATTTTAAAAAGTCATGACAACTATCATGCTCTGCTATATGGCATCAGTCACGTCTTAGTTCAAAAAAACTCTCTATTGAACACTAAAGAAAAATATGGTACATTTTGGTCAACTAAAAGCAAGATTGCAGGGGGACTCATTTAGAGTTGAGAAGGTAAAACCTGACCCTTTGAACCTGTTAGTTAATACTGACGTAGGGAGCAATTCACATCTAATTCATTGATGAAAGGCTCTTTTTACGTGTTTTTTTCTGCACGAAAAAGGGCCTTTTTTGCATGCTTACGTCCATCCATTAGAGGAGGACTTAAATTGATTATTCAAAATATCCGTAAACAAAATCCACTGATTCATTGCATTACCAATTATGTTGTGGCAAATTTCCAAGCAAATGGCTTATTAGCAATAGGCGCTTCGCCAGTCATGGCTGATGACAGTCATGAAGTTGAAGAAATGGTCGCTATTGCTTCAGGCTTATTGTTAAATATCGGTACCCTTAATGAACAGATGAAAGAATCAATGCTACTTGCAGGAAAAAAGGCAAATGCTCAGGGCATTCCCGTTGTTTTAGATCCTGTTGCTGCAGGTGCAACTTCTTACCGTAAACAGACGGTACAGCAATTATTGGCGGAAATAAAATTTGCAGCAATTCGTTGTAATATCGGAGAGCTTGCAGCGATTGCCAATGTAGACTGGCAACAAAAAGGCGTAGATAGTGGTACTGGTTCAATTTCATTAGAAGTTGAGGCAAAACAAATAGCTCAACTCTACAATTGTATTGTTATTGTGACCGGTGAAAAGGATTTTATTACTGATGGCAAACAGCATCAATGGGTTACAGGTGGAAATTCTCAAATGACAGAAGTCACTGGAACTGGCTGCTTATTAAGTGCTATTTGTTGCGCCGCCTACACCGCAGGGAATGAACCATATTACCAATTGGTCGATACTTTATCGCTTTATAAAAAAGTGGCAGAACAAGCCGCTTCTGCGACTCATTACATTGGCGATTTTCAAATAACAATATTGAATGAACTACATCGTCTTTCCAAGGATGGTGAAGAATGATGCATATTGTAACGACAATTGCTGGTTCAGATAGTGGTGGCGGTGCGGGCATACAAGCTGATTTAAAAACATTTCAGGAATTAAAGGTGTTTGGAACGTCTGTTATTACAGCTTTAACTGCCCAGAACACACTTGGTGTATCGGATGTCTTACCAATTGAAGTTAGCTTTGTTGAAAAACAACTTAAAGCACTAATCGAGGATTTTTCAATTAGTGCTATTAAAACAGGAATGCTATTTTCTTCCGAAATAATTCAATCAATCGCACATATTTTAGCCGAAGTAAATATTCCACTAATTGTCGATCCAGTCATGATTGCAAAAGGTGGCGAAAGCTTATTACAGCAAGAAGCAATTGTTGCAATACGTAGGTATTTACTTCCTTTAGCAACAATCGTAACACCGAACATACCTGAAGCTGAAACACTTTCTGGAAGAAAAATTAAAACGTTGGCAGATATTCAGGACGTGGCTTACATCTTCTTACAAATGGGCGTTCAATGTGTCATTATTAAAGGCGGTCATTTAGCCGATAAATATTATGCTATTGACTATGTATTTTTGCAAGATGGTCAATCATTTTCCATGCAGTCCACTCGTATTGCTACAAAAAATACACATGGTACAGGCTGTACGTTCTCCGCTGCACTAACTGCTTTTCTTGGAAGTGGGCTTCCCATTAAAGAAGCGATTGTGGAAGCAAAAAAGTTTATTCAATTAGCCATAACTCATGATTTATCTCTCGGTCATGGTCATGGTCATGGTCCAACAAATCATTTTGCTTATCAAAACTTTAAGGATTCTTATGAGGTGATCATTCATGAAACGTGACGATTTACAGTTATATTTTATTATGGGTACTCTTAATGTTTTAAATCAGGAGCCACTAAACGTTTTAGAGAAGGCTCTACAATCCGGAATTACCATGTTTCAATTTCGTGAAAAAGGACCAAATGCTCTCACTGGACAAGCGTATGAAAGTTTTGCAAGAGACTGTCAAAAGCTCTGTCAACAATATAATGTTCCGTTTATCGTCAATGATGATGTAGAGCTTGCTGTAAAGCTTGGAGCTGATGGTGTTCATATTGGACAAAAGGATTTACCTGTGTCGCTGGTACGCGAAAAAGTTGGTAACATGATTTTAGGTGTTTCTGTTCATTCACAAGCTGAATTACAAACTGCCCTACAATATGGGGCTGACTATGTAGGAATTGGCCCTATTTTCGCAACCACCTCTAAAAGCGATGCTAACCCACCTAGTGGAACTAATTTTTTAGAGCAAGTTCGGATACGATATCCGGAGCTCCCTATCGTTGCAATTGGAGGCATAAATTGCTCGAATGCACATACGGTATTTAAAGCAGGCGCGGATGGAATAGCTGTTATTTCTGCGATTTGCGAAAGTGAGGATATCTCAAATACAATCTCTACATTTAAATCATTTGGGGGATAAAAAAATAAAAAATTAAACAAACTAAAACCAGTGCCTTTTACGGTCACTGGTTTTAAGTTTAATAATTGCTAATTAAGCAATTATTGATTGTTGTTTGGCATACCTTTTAATTGAGATTCTGCCATTTGTACAAGACGTTTAGTGATTTCACCGCCAACGGAACCGTTAGCACGAGCTGAAGCGTCAGCTCCTAATTGAACACCAAATTCTTGTGCAATTTCGTATTTCATTTGATCAAGCGCTTGTTGTACACCAGGTACTGCAAGCTGGTTTGAACTGCGGTTTGTGTTGTTCGCCATGTCTCTCACCTCCTTGTGAATATAGAATGTGCGATATTAGATTTTTAATACAAAAATTTTATAGGTAAATTGTACCTCGGAAGGAAGCCAAATTAAAAAGCCGACTCAAATGGATTTTTGAGTCGGCTCGCAAGTTTCTTCTATAGAAGATCTGCAAATTTATCTGCTTCTTGCTCTTTTTTCGGGAAAATATAGACCTCTCGATTTTTCACTGCTCGTTCGATTAATTCATCAAAATCCGAGAAGCTTTCATAATGCTCAACCTTTTCAAGCTTTGGCTTTGTTTTTGGACTTGCAGGCGTGAAAATTGTACAGCAATCTTCAAATGGCTGAATAGACGTTTCATATGTGCCAATTTTCTCTGCAATATCGATAATTTCTAATTTATCTGATGAGATTAATGGGCGTAAAATCGGTGTGTTCGTTACGGCGTTAATAGCTGTAAGGCTTTCAAGAGTTTGACTCGCTACTTGTCCAAGACTTTCACCTGTAACAATAGCTAATGCACCAATTTCTTCACGTACTTTGTCAGCAACTTTTAGCATCATACGGCGAGTTGTTGTCATTGATACATTTGAAGGTACTTTTTCTTTAATAAGAACTTGAATTTCAGTGAAAGGAATAACATGTAAACGAATACTTGCTCCAAACTTCGTTAATTCATTAGCAAGTACCTTTACTTTTTCCAATGAATTTTGGCTTGTATACGGTGGGCTAAAGAAGTGAATCGCTTCTAAGCGCACTCCTCGTTTCATCATTAAATAACCAGCAACAGGACTATCAATACCACCAGAAAGCATTAATAAAGATTTACCATTAGAGCCTACAGGCATTCCACCTGCACCCGGAATAACTTGTGCCATCATATATGTAGCATCATGTCGCACCTCTACACGAAGCTCGATATCAGGCTTTTTCACTTTTACCGATAAGTTTTGATATTGAGGTAAAACATAACCACCAATTTCGCGTTGAATGGCATGTGATTCTAGAGGAAATGTTTTATCTGTGCGTTTTACTTCTACTTTAAAAGTACGCTGTTCATTTTTAAATGTATCCATAATAGTTATCGCAAGTTTTTTCATGGCCTCTATATCTTTTTCACACGCTGCCACAGGACTGAATGATTGAATACCAAAAATTTGAGGTAATCCTTTTAATAGTGCATCCATTTGTGTTTCATCTTGTATAGCTATAAACATACGATCGCGCTCTGTACGAATGTGTAGATGTCCTAAATCAGCGAACGCGTGACGAATGTTTTCACGTAAGCGACGAATAAAATCCATTTTGTTGCGACCTTTTGTAGAAAGCTCGCCATATCGAATTAAAATTTCTTTCCAAATCATTATTTAAATTCTCCTTTAAGTTCCATCAATACTTTATCTAATACTTGTTTAAACTTTACTATATCTTCATCTGTTACATACGCGCCAAAGCTTATACGAATGACACCCTTTTTAAAATGCTCATCAAGATTTAGAGCTTCTACAACATGGCTTGTTTTTGTTTGCTTTGATGAACAAGCACTCGATGTCGAAACAATAACATTGCGTTTTTGCAATGCATTTATAATGACTTCACCTTTTAAATCGCGAATACTAAAAGATAAAATATGTGCCGCTCCTTGTGGCGTTGACAAAATATGCACGGCATCCCCATATCCATGTAATTGCGTGCATATTTCTTCATACCATCGACGGTATTTTTTTGTTCGGTCATTCATCGTCTCTACAGCTACTCGGGCTGCTTTGGATAAGGCCACAGCTTGAGGGACAGCTACTGTTCCACTGCGTAAACCAAACTCCTGTCCTCCACCAAGTGCATACGGTTGCCATTTCATTTTTTTACGGAATGCTAATACACCTGAGCCTTTAAAGCCATGAATTTTATGACCAGAAATTGAAATACAGTCTGGTCCTTCATCATCGTTAAATGCTATCGGTAATTTCCCAAAGCTTTGTACAGCATCCACGTGAAAAGCTGCACGACTTGATTCATGAATAATTTTTGCTGCTTCAAAAATTGGTTGGATAGCACCCATTTCATTATTTACATGCATCATGCTTACTAAAATGGTATCCTTACGCACTTTTGCGCGAAGCTCTTCTAAAGAAATAACACCATTTTTATCTACCTGTAAATATTCTACATCAAAACCCTCTTGTTCAAGCTGCTTAACGGATTCTATCACAGATGGATGTTCAATTTCAGTTGTTAAAATATGGTTCCCTTTATGTGTATTACTACGTGCTAAACCTAAAATAGCTGCATTATTGGATTCAGTACCACCTGATGTAAATAGCACATTTTTTGCTTCTGTATGCAAAATATCTGCTACTTGCTCACGTGCACGCATTAATAATTCGTTCGATTCAACACCCATTGCATGAATGGAAGCAGGATTGGCATAATACTGCTCATTCACTACCATAAATGCTTGCATAACCTCTTTTAAAGGTTTTGTTGTTGCACTGTTGTCTAAATAGATTGTATTAACTTCCATTAATATTCACACACTTTCAAAACGTTGATTTAACGGTATTTATCATAACGCAATCTCATGTAATTGACCACTAACTTTAACAATTATACTAATTTAATCACTCAATTGTTTGCTTTTAATGTAAAAAAACACCCTTTTAGAGTGGCATCTAAGACATTAACTATGAAAGTTTCAATGTAAAAATTTAGGTTTTTGCATTGTAATAACATGGAGTTGATTTCCGTTCCGACTGGGGCGTCCGATGAGCCACTTTTGTTGTTGCTGCCGCTACGCTTTCGCACAGAAAACATCCGCTTCGCTACGGGGTCTCATCTGTAACACTGATCCTCAAGATTTTATCACCATATTGAAGGCGGATTTCACAATAATAAACCTTAGTCAACACGCTTATTTTTAACCTTTCTTCATTGTTATAAGTTCAGTTGGTGTTGTAAATTCCATAACTTTTTCAAAGCCTAATTTTTCATATAGGTGAATGGCTCTTGTATTAAATGTAACTACTGTTAGACGAAGAGGACTATAATTTTCTTGTTGTAACTGATTTAAGATAAATGAAAAAAATTCTGTACCAAAACCTTTTCCTGTTAGCTCAGGCTTCATTCCTATACCTATATCAATGCACGCATCTAAATACGCGCCATAGTCATGTCCTTTAGGTACTTGTGCAGATGTTCCTGTACAGAAAAAACCGACTAGCTCTTCTTTATCATTGACAATTGAATAATATGGATTATCTAGTAATTCCTTTAAAGATTCATCGTTTAGTTCATTGTTATAAAAATCATATGGTTCATCGTATTTCCACTTCAAAATGTCAGTCGCATAAATTTCATTCATTTCCCGAATATAAAATTGCATTTTGGATCACCTTAGCCCTTTTCATATTAGAAAAAATCTCGCATCTTAATAAAAAAACTGTCTAAAAAGTAATAACTATACCTTTTTAGACAGCTGATGTATTCTTTATTATACTTAACTATTTTGTTTCTTCTGCTACAAGTTCTTGAATTCGCTTTAAAGCACCTGGCTCCATTTCTTCAACTGCCGTTCCAGCCTCTTCTAATGCCTTTGAATAACGGAATTGATTGAAAGATCCTTCTGCTTCTTTTAAACGACTATTCAATTTTGGATTTGTTGCACGATGACGATTACCATACTGAATGATACGTTCAATCAGCATTACATTTTCAATCAATTCATGTGACTTTGCCTTTACATCCTCCACACAAAGTGTTGCAGCATTTAAATTATTATGAACCGTTCCCATGTTCAGAGGTACCTCTTGCAGGCTTTGCATAACTACATAAATGTGCTCTGCTGCCTCATCTAGACGTGCATCCATCTCCTCAGGGATACCTGGGATATTAGCTTTATTCAATAATCGGTCTGTTTCTTGTAATATTTTCTTTAAATTTTCTACTTGCGCTCTAGCCTTGTTTTCATCAATTCGTAGCCTCTTCATCGTATTCGATAAATTTTCTTGCTCCTCATGAATACGTTCAAGCTCATCGTTAATTTCAATCAATTCTTCCTGCAAACTTGAGTAGGCAGATTTTTCTTCTCTAACACGCATCGCCAATAAATCATAGCGACGTTGTAAAGCCTCTAATTGCTTTAATGCCGCTTTTGGAATTTCTGCATCTTTTTCATTTAAATGATAGCTTTGCTGTACAAAGGTTGCTTCATCACTTACTAATCTTGTGGAACCAATAACATTAGTGATTAAGCTTAATAAACGATCACAATTTTGGTCAACATAATTTTTAGCAATAACCTCTTTTTCAAGCAGATCGTAATATTGATCAATCTCGTCATTTATTTCAGCAACACGTGGCTTAACAACGATTAAATTAAGCTCTGCTAATTCATTTTTTAATGTTGCAAATTCCTCTTCAAATTTATCCAGCGCCTTCGTTAGCTCTAAATGCTGTAAATAATAGGATTGCTCTTCCATTTCACGCTGACCACTGCGTAATTCCTGTACAGCGCCTGGTAGCTTTACTTGCAATTCCGTCAAAATTGTTGGTACATCATTAATGTATTCAAATGTCTGTTGAGATTCTTGATTTAAGCTAATAACAATTTCTCGCGCTTGCAAATAATTTCCTTCATTTGTGAGCACATCAAATTCTTCAAACTTTTGAACAAACCCCTCTAGCTTTTTCTCCAGCGCAGGTAATGCTACGCCGAACGAATGCTGGTGCGCTAACAACGTTTTACGTGCAGAGCGATAATATTCTTTTAATTGTTCAATTTCAATACGATTTTTTTCTTCGCTACCAATTAATTCATTAAGTTCTTCTAAGATTTTATCTTTATCTTGTTCACACTTTTGAATGTAATCTTCTATCTCTCGTTCAATTAATGTTGCTTTATTAAAACGAAGTCTATTTATTTGATCCTCAGCATCAAATAAAAGCGAGTCAACTTTTGTCATATGTACATCGATGACTTCATCCCAACTATTACGCCATCGTTCAAACATCTCTTCTGTTTCACCGTTCATGTTTAAAGATTTAACTTTTGAAATTTCTTCATTTATGGGATTGTTTTGTATTTGTGATTTTTCATTTTCAAGTTCAGCAATAATTATTGTATGTTTTCGTCGCATCATAAATCCTACTATCGCTAAAATTAATAGTAGGATAACCGGAATGATGATATACTCCATCGTAAGCCCCCTATTCTACAATCAATATCGCCTTGGCGTAATTGCGTCTGGATTTGAATTGTGCCCAGGCCTGCACGAGGGCCGACACGATGTCGGTCATTTCGGTAATGCCACAGAACGTGGTGTTTTTACCGATGCAGGTCAGTTAGCCGTTTTCGCAGGATGCGAAGGTTTTAAGCTAACATCCTTTCATTCATTTCTTTCAATATCCATGACATCCGCCGGAGGCTTTATCTTCATTCAGTAGGTGTTTGGATACCACTGAAAAGAAACCCCATCTGCATTCATCTCATCACCTTGAGATGTGGAAGTCTTCTGCTGAATGAAGATAAACGAATTGGCTAGTTGTATTCATTATATACTATGTTTTCGCCTTTTGTACTAAAATTTGAGTGTTTTTGTGTATTTATCCCTTTTCAATAGGACAATTACTTAAATTTTGAACAACTGGCGTAATAAAAAGTGTTATTATCCAAATGCTAAAGGAGTGGTAATTTTATGAAACGTGACGGCCATATTCATAGCCCATATTGTCCACACGGTACTTCAGATTCATTTAAACAATATATTGAAAAAGCAATCGCTCATAACTTTACACATATTACCTTCACAGAACATGCACCATTACCATTGAGTTTTGTAGACCCTACACCACAGCAAGATAGTGGTATGAATCCTGACTTTTTAATGCCTTATTTTGAAGATTTGCAGAGCCTTCAAAAGGCGTACGCACAAGACATTCGCATTGACATTGGTCTAGAGGTTGACTATATTCAAGGCTTTGAACATGAAACACTTCAATTTCTTGATACATATGGACATTTTTTAGATGACTCTATTTTATCCGTCCATTTTTTACAATGGCAAAATACCTTTGAATGCATAGATTTTTCTCCAGAAAGTTTTATGGCTTTTTCAAAAAAAGTGGGCTCTATTAAACAAGTATATGATTTATATTACGATACTGTCCTACAATCCATTAAGGCAAATTTAGGGCAATTCAAGCCTAAGCGCATTGGGCACCCTTCACTTATTCACAAATTTCAATTAGCACATACGATGAAAATCGATGATGCTGCGCGAATTCGAGAAGTTTTAGATTTAATGAAGGAAGAAGGCTATGCGCTTGATTTAAATAGCGCTGGATTAAGTAAAACATATTGTCAGGAACCTTATCCACCATTTGCCTTCATTGATTATAGTAAATTTATTGGGCTACCAATTGTTTTCGGTTCAGATGCTCACAGTGTTACTGATTTACATCAACATTATCAAGTCATTTATCCAAAATAACTAACTTTCAAACGAGGTGTTTTATGTTTACACAAATTAATTATGAAGGGTCAATTGCCGAGCAATATGATTCATTAGCAAAACAATTAGATGCACTGCTGACAGGAGAAACCGATCGTATTGCCAATTTCAGTAACGCTTCTGCATTACTGAATCAATTTCTGACAAACATTAACTGGGTTGGTTTTTATGTATTACAGGGAGAAGAACTCGTATTAGGACCATTCCAAGGCTTACCTGCTTGCGTTAGAATACCAATTGGACGCGGCGTTTGTGGAGTAGCTGTAGAAAAAGAAGAAACAATGGTGGTCAAAGATGTCCATGCCTTCCCAGGGCATATTGCCTGCGATGCCGCTTCCCAATCCGAAATCGTTATTCCCTTGATAAAAGAAGGAGAGGTACTTGGTGTTCTTGACATCGACAGTCCAATCGTCAATCGTTTTTCTAAGGAAGATCAAGAAGGTTTAGAACTCTTCGTAAAGACCTTACTCCTTCATATATAAAGATTGTCTAAAAAAATTGCCCTGAAATGGTTTAATAATGGCCATTTCAGGGCAATTCATTTATATGTGAAACTTTAATTCGTGTGGGGGTTTTCTCCATCCCTAACTGATTATTACGGTCAGTTAATGCGGGATAAAGATGGCTATATTTTCATATATATTATGAATTTGTTTGGCAGGATCGATCGTGAATACAAAATCGATTTTTCCCGCTGTTTTTAGCTTCGTATAGCGCTGTATCTGCATGTAGGAAAACTGATTGAAACGCCGGACGGTACTGTTCATCCCATGTTATGAGACCTGCTGAAATTGTCACCTGAGGATCCGTTGCATTTGGAATTACCGCAACAATCGCTGTTGTCAATTCGATTGCTTCTTTCTCATCAATATTTGGGACATACACGGACATTTCCTCTCCACCCCAACGTGCACAAATGCCACGAGCTCCAATCGTTTCTTTTAACTGGATCGCAATTTGCATAAGAACCTTATCACCCATTTGATGACCATACGTATCATTAATGCGTTTGAAATTGTCAATATCAATGAGTAAAAACATTCCTGATTGATCATTTTCAAGCGATTTCTCTACATATTGGTCTAAATAACTTCTTGCATAAAGTTTTGTCAAATGGTCTAAATCCACCATTTCTTGAAGTTGATTTCGTAATATAGAGTTTGCAATCGCTAAAGAAGAGTGATGGATTAATGATTGCATTAATTTAAAGCTATCAAACGAAAAGAAATACGGCTCCTTGTGTAACACAATACTAAAACCATTAATTTTTTCTTCCATTAAGATTGGGATTGCCATAATTGAACGATAATCAATTTGATTAGAGGTTAATCGACTAAAGTCGGCAATAAACAGTGGATCATTGGTATGTTCAAAATGTTGCTCGACATGTTTTATATATGTTTGACCCTTCTCTGAATTGAATAAAGCCGTACTAGCATCTGTCACTTCAAAAGTGTCATTATGTTTAAAAGCGAAACAAACTTCCATTGGTTGAAAGGATTTCATTAACTGTTTTTGTAGAAAAAGTAACATTTCATGAATGTCAATCCTCATATTTAAACGATGCGATGTTTCATTGATGAGTTGTAAGTCACTTACGAGGCGATGCGATTGATGATACAATTTTGCATTTTCGAGTGCGTTTCCAGATGCTTGTGCCAGCATACGTATAAAATCCTTTTCAGTCGTTGAAAAAAGATATGTTGTAGGTGCACTTACTTGCAAAATGCCATAAATAGCTTGTCTACCTTTTATTGGAGCGTTCAATAATCGACAATTCAAATCGCTTGCGAGCTCCGTTGTCAGCTCTCCTGAGACAAAAGCCTCAATAGTTGCAGGTCTTTCAGATAAATAATCAAAAAGCTTAATATCGATAGTCGTATGGCGGTCTTGATCATTCGATAGTATAAGCTCCACATTAAACTCAGGAAAATTATCCTTAATATTTTTTAAGACATTATCTAAAATTAAATCAATATCCATGGTGGAATGAAACAAATCTGTCATATTATACAATTTTCTATATTGATCTTCATTCGCCTTTACTTCTAAATTTTCTCTGATCATCTGAAGAATCTTCGTAAGTGTTTCCACAAACTCTTCCCCATAATCCGAAGTCATAAAATCTGTCCAAGCATCTGTCGCTTCTATAAGTAGCACACCAATTGGGGTTTTGCCTTCTGCTTGAAAAAGGACCAAATCAGTCATCATCGTATAAGCTTCTTTTTCTTTAAATATATAAGGAATTTTCACCACATTTTGTTGATAAAAACTTGCTTCAATCATTAGCCATGACACAGCATTTAGTTTTGTTTCGATTGTTAAAGCAGCCATCTCTTCAACAGGTATTAAAGAATTACTTTCAAAACTGAGAAAAGCCGCATTTACAATTCCCAAGTGCTTCTTTAGACACTGTTTCAATGAATAAAAATACTCATTAAAACCGGCTTGTTCTTTAGAACTCACCCAAAAGCTCAAAACATCTGATTGTATATATTTTAGCGTTTGTAAATGGTCTGTCATGAAATCACCTTTTCTATATAACGTCCAAATCAATTACTATTAACTTATAGTATATTATACATATTTTGTGTCATTTTGACTATGTTATTCTCGTTCACTTTTATATTTTCCATTTCTCACTGTATCATTAACTATTTTGAAGTAGTGTGAACTGTATATAGAGGAATTTCTTACTATAAGTCTTTTTCAAAAATAGTCAGTGTAATAATTGACGTCTATGTAATAAGCAGTTACAATGAAGTTTGTGTAAAATAAACGCAGCAGTGGTATGAGCTTATTACTGTATTTTATTCCTCTATTTCATTTAGTGTAACTAACAGAGTAGATGGTGTATTGTGTAACCTAACGGCTGCATAGGCGAAAATACATGAAAATAAAATGCGTATAGGAATGGGTACTACTGGTTTTTGTTTTACAACAAAAAAACCAAATTTAAAGGAGGAGACAACAATATGTCTCGTTATACAGGTCCATCTTGGAAATTATCACGTCGTCTTGGTATCTCACTAAGCGGTACAGGTAAAGAAATCGAAAAACGCCCTTACGCACCAGGTCAACACGGTCCAAACCAACGTAAAAAATTATCAGAATACGGTTTACAACTTCAAGAAAAACAAAAACTTCGTCACATGTACGGCATGAACGAACGTCAATTCCGTACTCTATTTGACCGCGCTGGTAAAATGAAAGGTGTACACGGTGAAAACTTCATGATCCTTCTTGAAACTCGCCTTGACAACCTAGTTTACCGTTTAGGTTTAGCTCGTACTCGTCGTGGATCTCGTCAATTAGTAAACCACGGCCACATCTTAGTAGATGGCAAACGCGTTGATATCCCATCATACAGCGTAAAACCAGGTCAAACGATTTCTCTTCGTGAAAAATCTCAAAACCTTGCTGTAGTAACAGAAGCAATCGAAGTAAACAACTTCGTACCTGACTACTTAACATTTGACGCTGACAAAAAAGAAGGTACATTCACTCGCCTTCCAGAGCGTTCTGAATTATCAGCTGAAATCAACGAAGCATTCATCGTAGAGTACTACTCTCGTTAATAAAACTTCGTTGCATTTAGCAACACAAAAAGCCTTAGAAACCTTGTTAACTCAAGGATTCCGAGGCTTTTTTCTTTTGTGAAACTTTGCAATTAAATATATTTAAACTCTTTATGTTAGGTTGGTATAGGGTTAAATTAGGGTAAATAAAATAGCCTGGCGGTGTGTTTATAGTGATGAGTGAATATCCTACTTTAATCCATAATTAAACCATATATTTTTTCTAAACTACTGGCAATCACCGCTATTATTTAAGTGTGCCATACAAACTTTCTCAAAATATTGCTGATACCTGTTGAAATAAACTTTCTTTAATCAGATTGATTTTTTTGATAATTTTTACGATTAAGCTCAGAAAGATCTTTTATAGAAATTAATGAATAGTCATCTCTAATTTTCACTTCAAAAAAGTAATAATTTTTAGTTACTATATCTTTAACTTCTATTTCAAACAACGCCATTCCTCTTCGGTAATTGTTTTCTTCAGATTTTAAATCTTCTCTACCAATGCCATAGTTAGTTTCAATATAGTTTTCCACATAGTTGTATACGATAGCGTTTCGAGATTTAGAATTAAAATAATTGTAACTAACAAAAATGACTATTATACAAAATAATAGATTAAAGATAATTATTTTTTTCATTTTCCTCTCCTTCCGCCATATCAAGTATCAAGACTATATTTATTAATAATTACAATTTTTTAAACTATAAAAATTCGATTTTAGTGTCTTTACCTACCAATTTAACAATAAAGAAATTTTATAATAATACAATTAATTATTAATTGAAAAACTTACCATTGATATAATTCCAGAGTGAACGTTATAGTTTATATCAGTTACAGTACTATTAGTACCTAACGATTGAACTCTTAACATTGTACCTGTGGAAGCGTAGATATATCCAAGTCCAGGTGTCCAGTGATAATCATATTCATAACTTGCATTAGGTTCCCATTTAGAAAACCATTTATCAAACTTTACTGCAACTGGTCTATTATCATCCTTTTATATCAAGGTTCTCTAGGGTTTTTGCTTTTTATCGACAATTGTATATACATGAATAAGAGGGCTTTATATAATTTCTAATCTATCACTTATCTCTAACTGGCTTTAATAAATCTACCGGAAGCCAAATATATTGTCTGTCATCTCCTTCTAAGCCATTGTGCACAAGCAGATAACCATTAATTTCATCACCCCATGAATAAACAACACTTCCCTTTTTAATAATTTTTTCAGTTTTTGATTCTTTTAATGGATAGGTTTTCCCTTCGGCATCTTTAGTTATCTCATAACGCACATTGCTTTCTCTCGATATTGTCTCAGAGATCTTAAGGTCTGTACCAAGATAATAAATACACGGATCGTAAGTACCATCATTATCGCCAGAGCAATAATTAAGTTGTTGTCCATTATTTGTATTCCAGTAAGAAATACTCCAGTAATCTTGTTCTCTGAAGTAATGTCCGTAATTATTAGCAATACCATCACGATTAATATAAATATAAGTTGGGTTATTATAGAAAGATGAACGAATTTCTATTGGTACTTCTTTGAAAACTACCAAATCCGTTGCTTGTACCCGATATTGCCCCATTTGATAGAATGTTTTACCATCATATTTCTCAATATCATACGTTCTAAAAAAGTTATTTCGCTTAACCACTAACGAATCAAATGTACCATCTGGATTTCTCTTGTACACCTTGATATCTTTTTTAAAGGTCATTTTTCCTGTTTGCCCTTTTACAACTTCTGCTCCATCATACATCACTTTTGCTTCTGATTTTGTTGGATTTACTACTGCAAATACAAATGCTGCTAGTAACATAACAAATAATTTTTTCATTATTCTTCCCCTCGCTTTATTTTAGAAAACTTAATTATAGGACACTCGACCGCCTTACTATAGGCTCCTACAAATACGACTCTTAATGTACTAGAGACTGTCAGTTCTTTAGATTTCTATCTTTGTAGAAATTATCGACCTCTACAATTCATAGTTCTACTCGCAAAGCCCATTTGATACATCCACCAGACTTAATGGCATATAAAACTTTCATGAGTTTCCGAACTCCCAACTCAATGATGAAAAGTTTTTTTTACAGAAAAAAGCATCTCATTTGAGATACTCAGTGAATAAAAATATGGCTAATAATATAAACGGAAAAATTAATATACTTTCTTTTTTCGCTGTATCGATTCTTTTGTATCTTTTTATTTCATTTTTGAATCTAGTTTCGTTTTCAGAATTACACATCATAAAGTCAATAGGTAAATGATTTTCTTTATCGATAATTAATTTTTCGTATTCTCGATGAAGTTCTTTTAATACATTCTGAGTAATTTTGTGTTTATCAGCCTCTAGTCTTTGCATTTTATTCAGTAATTCATTTAATTGCTGGTAGTTATTTTCGAAATTACTTGCTCTCTCTTTATAATTTTTTATCCCTAAAAACATTGTGTAGAATGTTAATGATAATGAAGCGATTAATAACACTTTTGTTATATCACCCGAACTATCAATAAACCATATTGACAACACTAAAATAACTATGGAGTAACAATATGATGTCTTTTCGTAAAATTCATGCTTCTCTCGTAATCTAGTAGATGCTTTTATTCTAGCTCTTCTTGTTATATCCAACCTTCTTAACAACTCATAAAAGACATCAATGTCTTTCACTTCTTTATTTTGTCCAGTTGCATGGATAACATTACCATCGATTTGATTATTATTCTCCATATTAGCGACCCCTTTCATACTTATCATATTTCAATTGGAATCATATGTCACTAATGTAAATATAAAGAATGACAAAAACCACGCTCAAAAAAAAACGCTACCTTTTACTTTATTAATTTAATATTTAGTCCGTTAAATCCCAGTCATATAGCCCAAGACATATTTGCAAAGTTCTGTCGCTACGTCAACACTACGCTTTCGCACATAAAAGATCTGTTGACCCAAGCTAGCTCATCGGACGCCCCCAGGAAAGCGCCCAGTCGGAACGGAAATCAACCACACGTTTTGGTGAAGAGTTAAAATTAATTAAATATTCCGATAATTTGCAGCGGTTTTTTGTACTTTAAAATAGTAATTACGCAATTTAAAAACAACATAACCACTACTTTTATAATAAAAACAAAATATCAGTTATTTACTATTCAATCCTTCTTAAAAATAGAACCAACTTCCAAAAAATATATTTTACTTTCATAAGAAAACAATTTTAAAACGCTTTCAAATAAATATCTCTAGACAATTCAAGCTTCCATCAACCCAGAAATTCCGTTAACTTTTTTGTAAAATAATAACATGAACAAAATTAACAATTTTAATAAAAATACGAGTTGAACTTTTACAAGGAATAGAATAACATGAATTTCGAAAGGTGGTTCGCCATCATTCAAGCAATAACAATTTTGTTAAAGGGGTTGGAAATATGTCAGACGTTCTAAAGCAATTTGTCATGCCGAAAAAAAACTTATTTGGACCTGGAGCAATTCAAGAAGTTGGTAAACATTTAAATGATTTAGAAGTGAAAAAGACATTAATCGTAACAGATGAGGGCTTACACAAATTAGGTCTCTCTGAACAAATTGCTAACATCATTACAGCTGCTGGAATTGAAGTAGCAATTTTCCCGAAAGCGGAACCGAATCCAACAGATCAAAACATTGAAGATGGAGTTACAGTGTATCATGCTGAAAACTGTGATTCTATCGTATCTCTTGGAGGAGGTAGCGCACACGATGCAGCAAAAGGTATCGGACTTATTGCTTCGAATGGTGGACGCATTCATGATTATGAAGGCGTTGATAAATCACAAAACCCATTGGTGCCATTAATCGCTATCAACACAACTGCTGGTACGGCAAGTGAAATGACTCGCTTCACAATTATCACGGATACAGCGCGTAAAGTGAAGATGGCCATCGTTGATAAACACGTTACTCCACTATTATCGATTAATGACCCAGAGTTAATGATTGGCTTACCTCCTGCTCTAACTGCGGCAACTGGTTTGGATGCATTAACACATGCAATCGAATCATTTGTGTCAACAAACGCAACACCGATTACTGATGCATGTGCAGAAAAGGTACTTCAGCAAGTTCCTGAATATTTACCACGTGCCTATGCTAACGGCGCAGATTTAGAAGCACGTGAGCAAATGGTATACGCTCAATTTTTAGCAGGCATGGCGTTTAATAATGCATCACTTGGTTACGTACATGCTATTGCTCATCAATTAGGTGGATTCTATAATCTACCACATGGCGTATGTAATGCTATTTTATTGCCACATGTTTCCCGCTTCAACTTAACTGCACGCACAGAGCGTTTTGCTAAAATTGCTGAATTACTAGGCGAAAACGTTGAAGGATTAAGTAAACGTGATGCTGCTGAAAAAGCAATTACAGCAATTGAAAATCTGTCTAACGACCTAAACATTCCAAGTGGCTTCCGCGAATTAGGTGCGAAGGATGAGGATATTGAAATCTTAGCGAAAAATGCAATGTTAGATGTATGTGCTGCAACAAACCCACGTAAAGCAACTTTAGAGGACATTAAACAAATTATTACGAATGCGATGGGCCCTGTAGCGAAAAAAGAAGAATCACTTGAAGCTGTCGCACTTTCTTAAAAGGTAATCAAAAGGCATGTCTCTCGGAGGCATGCCTTTTTTATTGTTGAGTGACAAATTCAGTCATTGAATGTGTCCCCAACACTCGCTATACTTTTCTTAAAAAGAATTGGAGATATGAATATGCGTTTAATCTCAATTTGCCCTAGTAATACCGAGCTTGTTGCTTATTTAGGGCTGACTGATCAGCTTGTTGGTGTCGATGATTTTTCGGATTGGCCCTTAGCCGTAAAAGACTTGCCTCAGCTTGGCCCCGATTTATCAATTGATATGGATGCATTAGAGGCATTACAGCCTGATCTTGTACTTGCATCCTTAAGTGTCCCTGGGATGGAGAAAAATATTGAAGCGTTACAAGCTAGAAATATTCCTCACATTGTTTTTAATGCCAATTCATTAGAGGAAATCGCTCAAGATCTCCATACATTAGGTAAAGCCTGCGGAGTTGAAGACCGTGCTAAAAAAATTTCTGAGGAATATTTACAATGTATCGAACGTCTTCACTCAGTTGCACAAACGATTTCTAAAAAACCTACCCTCTATTGGGAGTGGTGGCCAAACCCTATTTTCACACCAGGTAAAATTAATTGGTTAACTGAAATTAGTGCTATTGCTGGTGGGCAAAATCTGTTTCAAGATGTGGAATTAGCTAGCGTGCAAACTGATTGGGCAGATGTAGTGAGGCGCGATCCCGACTATATTATGATGGCTTGGGTAGGAGTTGCGTTTGAGCGTATTCAACCAGCCAATCTATTAAAACGTTCACATGCGCAGGAGCTACAAGCCGTTAAAATGAAACGGCTTCACGTAATGGAGGAATGGCTTTATTGTCGCCCATCACCACGCCTAATAGAGGGTGCATTGAAGCTTGCGAATATGCTTCACCCCAAAGAATATAAGCACATAAAGCTTCCAAGTTTTTTAGATTGCTAAAATAAAAGTATGGCTCTTCTGCAAAGAGAGGGGTTGATTTCCGTTCCGGCGGGCGCTTTGTTGTTGTTGCTGTCGCTTCGCTTTCGCACAGATAAAACATTTGTTGCTGTCGCTTCGCTTTCGCACAGACAAAACATTTGTTGCTGTCGCTTCGCTTTCGCACAGACAAAACATTTGTTGCTGTCGCTTCGCTTTCGCACAGACAAAACATTTGTTGCTGTCGCTTCGCTTTCGCACAGATAAAACATTTGTTGCTGTCGCTTCGCTTTCGCAAAAACATCCGCTTCGCTGCAGGGTCTCAACTGTGACGCTGATCCCCAAGGAGTCACCCTACCGTAACGAAGATCAACCATTTTACTTATCTTGTATCTTCTAGCATAGCGGCTAGAGATTTCCTTAACCATTTTATTTTCATCCAAAAGAGACATCCCCTCAAATATTGAGGGGATGTCGTATTGTTGTATAAGTCTGAATTAAACAAACTTCACCATATGGTATTTTTTCTTACCGCGACGAACAATGCTGAATGCATCTTCTAAACGATCTTTACCGTCGATGACATATTCTAATTCAGTGACCTTTTCACCGTTAACGCTAATCGCACCATTCGTTACATCTTCACGAGCTTGACGTTTTGAAGGTGAAATACCAGCTTCCACTAATAGGTCCACAATATTTTTATCTTCTTTCGCCATTTCAATAGAAGGAACATCTTTAAACGCATCCTTCATTTCATCAGCAGAAAGTGCTTTTAAGTCACCAGAGAATAAAGCAGCTGTAATACGAATTGCTTGGTCTAATGCTTCTTGACCATGAATTAAGCGAGTCATTTCTTCAGCTAGCGCTTTTTGTGCCTTACGTAAATGTGGTTCCTCTTCTACAGATACTGCTAAAGCTTCAATTTCTTCACGAGAAAGGAATGTGAAGATTTTTAAGTATTTTACAACGTCAGCATCCGCAGCATTAATCCAGAATTGATAGAACTCGTATGGGGAAGTTTTCTTGCCATCTAACCATACAGCACCACCAGCTGTTTTACCAAATTTTGTACCATCTGCTTTCGTTACTAAAGGAATTGTTATACCAAAGGCTTTTGTCTCTTCCTCATGTGTTTTGCGAATAACTTCTAAACCAGTTGTAATATTCCCCCACTGATCAGAGCCACCTACTTGAATGCGACAGTTGTAATGGTTGTATAAGTGATTATAATCAATACCTTGAATTAACGTGTACGCAAACTCAGTAAATGAAATCCCTGTATCTAGGCGTGATGCAATTGTATCTTTTGCTAACATGTAGTTCACGTTAATTAATTTCCCATAATCACGTAAAAACTCAATCGTATTTATATTACCAATCCAGTCACGGTTATTAACTAACTGAGCACCATTACCATCTTCTGCAAAGTCAAAAATACGCTCTAATTGGCTACGGATACCTTGAACGTTTTTATCAATTTGCTCAACTGTTTGTAATTGGCGTTCTTCAGAGCGACCTGACGGATCTCCAATCATACCAGTCGCACCACCAACTAACAAAATTGGACGGTGACCCGCTTTTTGGAATCGACGTAGTGTTAAAAGTGGCACAATATGCCCAATATGCATGGAATCCGCAGTTGGATCAACACCACAGTATAAAGAGACAGATTGTTCATCTAATAATTTGGTCATACCTTCAGCATCTGTTTGTTGATATAACAATCCGCGCCATTCTAAGTCTTGTAATAATTCGTTCGTCATTTTTATTCCTCCTATGTGTTTAATAATTTCGTGTAGGGAGAAACAAAAAAGTCCCCACACGCAAAAACATTGCATGCAGGGACGTTAATCACTAACGCGGTACCACCCGGCTTGAAGATGTCATCCATCTTCCTCTTCATTCAACCGCCTTTATCGCAGGCGCGCACGTCTAAGCTCCAAGCACGTAATTCGTCTCTACATTATGACCAGCTTTCACCAACCGCCGGCTCTCTAAACAGGGAATATAGACACTACTGCAAGCTCTTCTTCACTAGAAAACTATAAGCATTATTTTATACGATTCTTTTTCATTGTCAATAACTATGTTCGAGCCAAAACAATATGTGCTATAATAAACAAGATTTTAGGAGGTCGATACATTGAAAGATTGGATTGAGAAAATCAATGCAAAGATCGAAGAATTATTAGTACGAAAATGGATGAAGAAATTACGCATTTCCGGAAGTGTTATCTGGAATTTATTTTTACTATTTTTAATCTTTGCATTGGTAGGCACTGTATTTGTCGGTTCAGTTGGTGCTGGCTATTTCGCTTCACTCGTAAAAGAAGAGCCGTTGCGCTCTAAAGATGAATTACGAACTCAAATTTTTAACTACGATTCAACTAGTGAGATTTATTTTGCCGACGATATTTATATCGGAAAATTACGTACAGATTTAGAACGTCGTGAAACATCACTAAATAATGTCTCACCAGATGTAGTTAATGCAGTATTAGCGACAGAGGATGAGTATTTCCGTGAACATAACGGAATAGTTCCGAAGGCCGTTATTCGCGGGCTTCTTCAAGACGTAACAAACTCTTCTACTCAAACAGGGGGTTCTACGCTAACACAGCAGCTTATTAAAAACCAAGTATTAACAAATGAAGTATCCTATGAACGGAAAGCAAAAGAGATTTTACTTGCTATGCGTTTAGAGCACTTTATGACAAAAGAAGAAATTTTAGAGGCCTATTTAAACATTATTCCATATGGTCGTAACTCTTCAGGTCGAAATATCGCTGGAGTTGAAACAGCTGCTGAAGGTATTTTCGGCGTAAAAGCGAAGGATTTAACGCTTCCACAAGCGGCGTACATAGCTGGTATTCCTCAAGCACCTTTTACTTACACACCTTTTACAAATACAGGCGTACTTAAAAGTGAAGAAGCTCTTCAACCTGGCATTGATCGCATGAAAACTGTTCTTTATCGTATGAAAGACGCAGGTTATATTAACGAAGCTCAGTATAACGAAGCGCTCGCTTATGACATCACTGCTGACTTCCGTGCACCAGAGATACACGCTGAGGATAGCTACCCATGGCTAACTTATGAGCTTGAAAGTCGCGCGAAAGAAATTATTGCTGAAAAATTAGCAAAAGAAGATGGTATTGATCCAGAACGCTTAAAGAATGAAAAAAAATTAAAAGATAAGTATATGATCCTAGCAGATCGCGATGTCCGTTCGAAAGGCTATCGTATTTATTCGACAATCGATAAGGATATGTACGATGCGATGCAAAAAGCAGCGGAAAACTTTAAATATTACGGTCATACGTATACAGCTAAAGAAAAGGACCCTACAACAGGTGAAGAAGTTGAAGTTCAGATGCCTGTACAGGTCGGAAGTATTTTAATTGAAAATAATACTGGACGTATTTTAAGCTTTGTCGGTGGTCGTGATTTTGAATTAAAAAGTTATAACTATGCTACACAGGCAAAACGCTCAAATGGCTCAACAATGAAGCCTTTACTCGTATATGCACCTGCAATAGAGTACGGTGTAATCGGTGCAGGTAGCCCATTAGTTGACGTAAAATTCTCTATTGGTGGTTGGAGTCCGAGCAACTATATTGCTAGCGATGAACGAGGGCTTATCCCTGCACGTGAGGCATTAGCGAGTTCACAAAACTTATCAGCTTTACGTCTATATTACGATATTCTTAACAAACGTCCTGCTGATTATTTAGTAAAAATGGGGATCACAACCTTACAGCCAGATGATTTTACAAACCTTTCAGCTGGGATTGGGGGAGTTCAAGAAGGTATTACTGTTGAAGAGAACACCAATGCCTACGCAACCTTTGCAAACGGTGGACAATTCATCGACGCTTATATGATTGATAGAATTGAAGACCAAGATGGAAATATTATTTATAAACACGAAGTTAAACCTGAACAAGTATTTAGTCCTGAAACTTCTTATATCGTTACAGATATGATGCGAGATGTGTTAACACAAGGAACGGGTACAGTTGCAAAAAATACACTAAAATTCTCTTCTGACTTCGCTGCTAAAACTGGTACATCACAAAACTATAAAGATGTTTGGTTAGTCGGCTATAACCCGAATGTCTCTCTTGGAGTATGGATGGGTTATGATCAAAATCAATCACTGTATGCATTTAACAATACGTATCAGCAACCTAGTGTGCGTATTAACAAGCTATGGGGAACATTGATGAATTCTGTGTATGATGTAGATCCGAAATTAATTGACCCTAATACTAGCTTTAAGGCACCTAAAAACGTTGTGACTGCATCATTCTGCGGTATTTCTGGTTTAGCGCCTTCTGCAGCATGTGCGAATGCTGGTCTCGTGCGCTCTGACTTGTTTAATGCGAAAGTATTTTTACCTTCGCGGCCAGATGATAGCTTAGCTTCTTCTAGTGTAGTTACGATTAAGGGTAAAACATACAATGCACTTCCTAGTACACCACGAGAATTTGTAAAAGCAGGCGGTGCAGGTATTAATCAGGCATTTATTAAACGAATGCTAGGTCCACTTGGCGGTAATCCGGCAAGCCTATTACCAAAAAATTCGTCATTATCGAATTCATCAGTATCAGCTGTTAATTTCCCAGCAGACCGTAATTCTCCTGGAGCAGTAAGTGCTTCGATTAATGGCAATACATTATCTTGGTCAGGCTCTTCAAATGATGTAGTCGGTTATCGGATCTATAACGTAACAAACGGTGGTAGAACACTTGTAGGATCAGTACCTGAATCATCACAAAGTATGAGGGTTGCAGGCGGGCAAGCCTATGCTGTTGTCGCTGTAGACATTACAGGTTTAACTTCACCGCAATCCAATGTCGTTTCTACTGGTGGAAGCGGAAGTAAAAAAGAACCTGAACAAAAAGACAAGGAAGAAAAGCTTCCACCAACAACTCCACCTACTGACGAAAATGATTCGGACAATAATGGTAACGGGTCAGAAAATGGCGATGGTTCTGGTGGTAATAATGGAGATGGCTCAAATACCGGCAATGGTTCCGGGAACAACGGAAATGGCTCCAATAACGGCAGTGGCTCCGGAAACAACGGAAGCGGCTCCAATAACGGCAGTGGCTCCGGAAACAACGGAAATGGCTCCAATAACGGCAGTGGCTCCGGGAACAACGGAAACGGCTCCAATAACGGCAGCGGCTCCGGGAATAACGGAAACGGCTCCAATAACGGCAGTGGCTCCGGAAATAACGGGAATGGCTCTAACGGAGGAAACAACGGAAATACAACTCAACCTCCTCCGCCACCAACCCAATAATAAATGGGCATACTACAATTACTTTTAAATTGTAGTATGCCTGTTTTTTTGTCATTATGAAGAGGAGACTACTAATTTGAAGGGGTGGGAAAAATATGAACATTTTAATTTTAGGAGGCACTCGATTTTTTGGTAAAAAGCTTGTTGAACTCTGTCTTCAAAATGGACATAGTGTAACTATTTTAACACGTGGTCAAAGTGGAAATCCTTTTGGCACAAAGGTGAAGCAACTAGTTGTTAATCGAGATGATGCAGTTGCGTTGTCACAGGCACTATCAAGTACAACGTGGGATATTGTCTATGATAATATTTGCTATTCTCCAAACGAGGCTCATCAAATCTGTGAAATTTTAGAAGGTAAAACGAAAAAGCTGGTTTTCACCTCTACTCTATCAACCTGCGAAATAGACGGCACTGTCAAAACAGAAGAAGATTTTAACCCCTATGATTATAAAGTTCAAATGGGCAACCGTGAAGATTTTTCATATGGTGAAGGAAAACGACAAGCGGAGGCAGTAATTTTCAAAGAGGCTACGTTCCCTGTTGTCGCAGTACGTTTCCCAATTGTTATGGGTGTGAACGACTATACACGCCGTTTACATTTTCACGTTGAACGAATTTTACAGGAACAGCCTATTTCATTCCCAAATATTGAAGCGAAAATGAGCTTTATTACGGATGACGAAGCAGCTGCATTTTTATATTTTGCTGGCATTACACCAATTGAAGGACCTTATAATGCAACAGCAACAGATGCAATTTCGTTAAAAGATTTGATGGGGCTTATTGAAGAAGCAAGCGGAAAGTATGCAAAAATTTCACTTGTAGGCGGCGACGAAAAGTCGCTGTCACCATACGGGATCCCAGCAGATTGGTATATGTCAACTACAAAGGCCGAAGCAGCAGGCTTTACATTTAGCCAGCTTCATGATTGGCTCCCTGCTCTAGTAAAAACATTAGTAAAAGAGCTGCAATAAAGTGAAACTCTAATCAGAGGGGGGTTTCTTCCCCCCCTCTGATTATTAGTCTTCACCAATCGGGCTTTTACGGGCAGTTACTCTCCCTACATCATTCTTTGCTTTAGCCTAAATTCGAGGTGAGAGCCTTGTACCTGACGCTTTGCTTTCGGTACAGATAAATTACTGCCCCTTTATGCGGGATAAGATTTTACTAAACTACCCAAAAGTTGCAGATGACATTTTTTTAAAACGTATTCTAAGTATATAAGTTGATCTTCGTTCTGGCTGGGCGACTCCTTGGGGATTAGCGTCACAGATGAGACCCTGGAGCGAGCATCGCGAGTGAAGCGGCTCATCGGACGCCCCAAGGAAGCTCTGCTCTGCGCGAAAGCGAAGCGTCAGCTACAAAGCGCCCAGCCGGAACGGAAATCAACCCCACGTCATGATGATAAATTAAGCATTAAAACAATCTGCTAGATTTCTTTAAAAGAAGTCTAGCAGATTCATTTTTTATCGTATTTAATTGTCCGGATACTATAGCAATATCGTTTTTAAAATCGCAATTGCTTCATCGATTTCTTCTTTTGACACGGTCAACGGAGGTAATAGACGTATAACATTCGGGCCTGCACCTACTAATAATAAACCCTTTTCCTCTGCAGTAGCTATATACGGAGCTACCTCAATATCGCCACAACCAATGCCAAGAAGTAAACCCTGACCCTGCACCGAATACGTAGACGGTAGACTCTCTTTCAACTGCTTAACAAAATACGTAGATAGCTCATGTACATTTTGTAAAAAGGCAGGTTCAAAGATATGATCAAGTACGGTTTCTGCGACACTCATCGCTAACGGATTCCCACCAAATGTTGTCCCATGTGTACCAGGACCAAATGTTTCATATAGCTCAGCTGTTCCAAGCATTGCACCGACAGGGAAACCACCACCTAGCCCCTTCGCCAATGTCACAATATTTGGTTTTAATACAGTTTGCTCATAAGCATATCTTGTTCCTGTTCGTCCAATACCGGTTTGAACCTCATCAATAATCAGTAAAATTCCTTTGTCTTCACAGGCTTTAGCTATTGCCGCTGCGAATTCTGGTGATACACTGTTAACACCGCCCTCACCTTGAATCATTTCCAACATAATAGCTGCGACAGAATCATCAATGGTCTCTTCAAGAGCTACCACATCATTAAATGGGAGAATCGTAAATTTTTCAACAAGTGGACCGAAGCCATTATGTATCTTGTCCTGACCTGTTGCGGACATCGCTCCAAAAGTTCGCCCATGGAAAGATTTTTCAAATGTAATCATATGATTTTTCCCCGTATGCTTACGCGCTAGCTTGATAGCCGCTTCGTTCGCTTCCGCACCGCTATTACAGAAAAATGCCTTAGAAAAATGTGTATTTGCTATTAATTTTTGCGCAACTTTCTCCTGACCAGGTATATCAAATAGATTGGAAATATGCCAAAGTTTTTCACTTTGATCATGAATAGCCTTCACAATCGCAGGATGTGCATGACCAAGACTCACTACAGCGATTCCACTTGTAAAATCTAAATATTTTTTCCCAGCAGAATCTTCTACTACAGTTCCTTGCCCTTTGACAATTTGGGCACGGCGTTTGCCATAGTTTCCAAATAAAGCACTCATTTTATCAACCCCTACTAATAGTTTGCATAGGCAAAAATCTTCAAACATCTTCTCTAAATAATACTGCTACCAGTAAATTATTAGAACGCTCCATCTTCACTATTATGAAGAATGACTTATACTGGTTGAGGCTAAAATCGTCGTACCTTCTAAGGAATCTCCTACAATTTGCACCGATGGAATACCTGCACTTAAGCATTCAAGAGCTCCTTGAACTTTAGGTATCATTCCACCATAAATATGGCCTTCCTCAATCCATTGATCAATTAAGGAAGACGTCGCTTCTGATTGATACTCATCATTAATTCGAATACCACTTACATCCGTTACAAGCAGTAGACTATCTGCATCTAAAGCTAGTGCTATTTCACTCGCTACCGTATCTCCATTAATGTTTAACGCCTGACCATATTCATCTGCACCAACACAAGCAATAACTGGTACAATACCCGCACTAATTAATGCTTCTAACAAAGATGTGTTGACAGCTTTTACTTCACCAACAAAACCGTATACATCTTTGTCTAGATAATCTGCTACGATTAACTGACCATCAAAGCCGTTTAAACCAATAGCTGCGATACCAGCTGTTGTTAATTCATGAACAAGGGCTGGATTGACCTTTCCTATTAACGTTGACTGAACTATAGCAACTGCAGCTTCGCTCGTTACACGAATACCATTTAATGCATGTGATTCTACCCCGCGCGCCGCAAGTTCACGGTTAATGGCTGGGCCACCACCATGGGTAATAATAAGCTCTACACCGCTCCCTTGGAGTTTTTTGAAATTCATAAAAAACGACTCGTTTAAGCCTTCTAGTGTACTACCACCAAGCTTAATGACCATACGTTTACGAGCGGTATGATGCATTGATTTGAACGTAGTCATAAGTTAGATCACATCCCCAAGCATGCCCCTTGCCCTCACCCATACCAAGTGACACATAGATTTTCACTTCATTCATTTTTAAAATTTGAATTAATTCATCTTCTGAGAATGGAACCGGCTCACCTTTTTCGACCATTGTTGCGCCACCAATTTGGATCGTAATTTTATCCGGATCAACTGTTGCACCACTGTAGCCTACTGCAGCAATAATACGGCCCCAGTTCGCATCACAGCCAAATACTGCCGTTTTCACAAGTGGAGAACCTACTACGGTTTTAGCAATTTTACGTGCCTCTTCATCCGAAATTGCCCCTACAACTTCAACCTCAATTAGCTTTGTTGCCCCCTCACCATCTTTGGCAATCATTTTTGCTAAATCTTGTGCTACTGTTTTCAATGTATAGTAGAAGTTTTGCCAATCTGGATGGGCAGGAGTTAAAGCTTCATTACCTGCTAAGCCGTTTGCCATTATAACTACTGTGTCATTTGTAGATGTATCGCCATCAACCGTAATTGCATTAAAAGTCATATTTGTAATATCAGATAATGCTAACTGTAAGACATCTGATTCAATATTTGCATCTGTCGTTATAAAACCTAGCATCGTTGCCATATTTGGTTCAATCATACCCGAACCTTTTGCAACCCCTGCGATAATAACCTCTTTACCATTAACAATCGTGCTATAACTTGTGTTTTTCATAACCGTATCTGTTGTCATAATCGCTTGTGCAAAATCAATAGCATTTTCTAAATTATCCATTGGCTCTAACTGATTTATCCCATTTGCCACTGGCTCCATATTCATAATTTCACCGATGACACCTGTTGAGCAAACCCCTACCAGATTCGCATCGATGCCGAGCTTTTCTGCCATAAGGGACTGCATTGTTAGCGCATCCTTCACACCTTGCTTTCCTGTACAAGCATTAGCATTTCCGGAATTAACAATCATCGCCTGCATTTTCTTCGTTGTGTACACAACCTCTTTCGTTACTTTTAAAGGTGCTGCCTGCACAGCGTTCGTTGTAAATACACCTGCAACACTTGCTGGTACTTCACTGAATAACACAGCTAAATCTTTTTTCTTATGTTTTAATCCACAATGTAAACCCGCAGCTTTAAAGCCCTTTGGTGAAACAATATTTTTACTTGATAATTTTTTCATAATATTTGTTGATGCTAGTAATGTCATAAATCGATTCCTCCTTAACGTGAAGTTCCTAACCTAGATTCATCATTTTCAATCGATGTTTGAATAAAGAACATTAAATAAAGAACGGTACGACATCCAGTCCTGTCGTTTGCGGTAAATCAAATTGAACGTTCATATTTTGAATGGCTTGCCCTGCAGCGCCTTTGACCAAATTATCGATGACGCCTACAATTGTGGCACGATTTGTACGGCTATCAACTTTCACGAAAATATCGCAATAGTTCGAACCTTTGACACGGTTTGTTCCTAGGCTATTGACATCTGTAACAATACGCACGAACGGATGCTTTTCATAAGTATTCTGTAAACAAGCTACTAACTGCTTCTCTGTGACACCAGGCATAACAGGCGCATATGAGGTCGATAAAATCCCTCTTGTCATTGGCACTAAATGAGTATTAAAAGAAATGGTTGTATCGACACCTGCAAACATAGCAATGGACTGTTCAATTTCTGGTATATGCTGATGTGTATTCGTTTTATAGATGGAGAAGCTTTCATTCGCCTCACTAAAATGCGTCGTTTGTGAAGGCTTATTGCCAGCTCCTGAAATCCCGCTTTTTGCATCAATCACTAAAAAGCTCGGATCAATCAATCGCTCTTTTAGCAACGGCAACAACGAAAGCAAAACCGCTGTTG
Source organism: Lysinibacillus sp. G4S2 (assembly GCF_030348505.1). NCBI lineage: Bacteria > Bacillati > Bacillota > Bacilli > Caryophanales > Bacillaceae > Lysinibacillus > Lysinibacillus sp. G4S2. The sequence goes on from NZ_JAUCFJ010000002.1 coordinate 4,162,108, forward strand.
GATAGCACCCAGGATTTGCGATAAGAGATGCATGTTGAACATGCTCTGCATTCCATTCAGTTAAGCCATAAACACTTTGTTGGATGATGTCCAATGGTGCCGCTTTTTTACCATACCAATTTTCATAGCTTGCTGGATCTTTTAAACGGAAGTCCCCGGACAAGTCTATTAACTTAGGACCTTTCCCTACCAATGGAGGTAATAGCTCACTTGTCACCCCAGAAGGCGTACTTGTAAAAACAACATCAAATTTCTCCAAAGCCTCATAATCAATTTTTTGTAATGGTGTATCGGCAATATGAACGAGATGACCAAACTTAGAAGAAAAAATGACACCTTCTTCTGAAGATGTGAATAAATCGATCCGCTCCACTGCTTTATGATTATGTAAAAATCGAATAAGTTCTAATCCACCATATCCGGTTGCACCTACAATTCCTACTTTCAATACACTCACCTCTGAAATAAGTTAAAATTAGTATACGTCTGCATAATTATTAAGTCAACTGAATTTTTATTTATTTATTTAATTTTCACAAACTTCATTTAATGAATGATTTTGAAAAAAGTTTGGATAACTAAACGCTATAAAACAAGGAGAATAATTCACCAATATCTCCGACTTTATAGTAATTACCCCATCAGTTAGTTGAGGTATTTAATGCTTTTTTCAGATGTGTTGATTAACCATTTTATCCACCCTAATTAAATTAGAAGGATCTGATTTCCGCTACGGGCTACTCGCTTTGTTGCTGTCGCTTCGCTTTCGCACAGATAAAACAATTTGTCGCTGACGCTTCGCTTTCGCATAGAGCAAGGCTTCCTGCGAGTGAGCGTCGAGTAGCCCTCGCTATAAGCTCTTCATCATTACATGTGGTTGATTTCTTTGATAGAAAGAGCTTGTTTTTCGATAAAAGCCCAAATAGTTTCGATAAAATGAGATTTTGTTTCGATAAAAGCTCAAAAAGTTTCGATAAAGAGCGATTTTGTTTCGTTAAATCTTCAAAGTATTCCTATAAAACGACGGAAGTAGCTTTAGCGATTCTGATTTGGGGCTCGACACTAAATAGCAACAAGAAAAACCCTTTCATCGCTCAATAATAAACCTATTTTTTCCTAATCAACACGCCTGTTCTTTTATCGATTCGCATGCTCCGATTGCGATTCGTGAGGCGGCGGATTTCCCCCTTGCACTTGGCCCAACGCCCACACCTAGTTGACAGACATGCCCAGCACATAAAAAAGCTGCCGCCTGCAAAAAACAGACAGCAGCTTCAAAAAGTTGCCTAACCTTTTTTTAAATATCCTTTACTAAGGGTACATTTTACCTTCTTGTAAGCGAAACTGGCGAAAAGTTGATTCAAGCTCCAATTTCAATCGGATTTCGTTAATCGAGATTTTCTCCGTTGGATGCAATCACTTTCTTGTACCAGTGAAAGCTCTTCTTTTTCATTCTCTTTAGCGATCCCTCGCCTTCATTATCTTTGTCAACATAAATATAGCCATACCTTTTTTTCATTTCACCCGTAGAAGCACTGACCAGATCGATCGGTCCCCAACTTGTATACCCGATTATCTCCACGCCATCCTTGATTGCTTCAGCCATTTCCGCAATGTGTTTTCTTAAGTAGTCAATTCGATAATCGTCATTAATTTCGCCTTCAGGAGTTACTTTATCGACAGCACCAAGACCATTTTCAACCACAAATAAAGGCTTTTGATAGCGATCGTATAACTGATTCGCTGTAATCCGGAAACCTTTAGGATCAATCGTCCAACCCCATTCCGACTTTTCTAAATACGGATTTTCAACAGAATCAAATATATTCCCACTTGTCGTATTTTTCAATACTTCAGGATCCGTGCTTGTTACCCTGGTTGCGTAATAGCTGAACCCGATGTAATCAACGGTATGATTTTTCAGAAGTTCTTCATCCTCTTTTTCCATTTCAATCGTCAAATCGTGATCTTTAAAAATGCGCTTTGCATAGCTTGGGTATTGGCCTCGTGATTGCACATCAATGAAGAAATAGGACTCACGGTCTTTTTCTATCGCACTCAAAACATCATTCGGATGACATGTATTTGGATAGAAAGATCCCGCTGCTAACATACAGCCGATTTTTGCATTCGGTATAATTTCATGACAAGCTTTAACAGCAAGTGCAGATGCGACAAGCTGATGATGTGCTGCTTGATATTGAATTTGTTGTTTATTCTCTCCCTCTTTAAAAACAAGACCAGCGCCTAAAAATGGTGCATGCAGAAGCATATTGATTTCATTAAATGTCATCCAGTACTTTACTTTATCCTTGTATCTAGTAAAAAGAGTTGTTGCGTACGTTTCAAAAAAATGGACCATTTTTCGATTTCGCCAACTGCCATACGTTTCGATCAAGTGAACAGGTACATCAAAATGAGCAATCGTCACGACGGGTTCAATTCCATGTTTTATAAGTTCGTCGAATAAATTATCATAAAACTGCAAGCCAGCCTCATTTGCTTGCTCCTCATCACCATTTGGGAAAATTCGTCCCCAAGCCACGGAAACACGTAGCGCTTTGAATCCCATTTCTGCAAACAAAGCAATATCCTCTTTAAAATGATGATAAAAATCGATCGCCTCATGGGAAGGGTAGTATTCTCCTTCGATTGGTTGAAAGGAATTGATTTGTCCAGTCATCACTTCCCAGCGTTTTTGGCCGGTCGGTAGCAAATCAACAATAGTTAATCCCTTTCCATCTTTAAAAGAAGCACCTTCAACCTGATTGGCAGCGATCGCACCGCCCCATAAAAAGTCTTTAGGAAATACTAAATTAGACATACTAAAACTCCTTTACAATAGTAGTAGAAGGGAAAACGTGCTTTATGAGTTCAACAACGCTTCCCTTCTTATTGATAAAACAGAGATCACTTACGACTAGATTTTAAAAGGATGTGCACTACCCCAATCCCTTCAAAATTGCGACATCTGTCGGTGGAGGCTTCCCCTCCGACTGAACACAAACTTATCACTTAAAGAAGTGGCAAACTACTGCCTGAAGTTACTCCCTCCAACTCGATTAAACGATCACCGACTTCAACATGCTTAACTTCCGTTATCACTAGATTGTAGTTATCCGAATTGGTCACAACGATTGGTGTTGTTACAACGTATCCCGCTGCCTTAATTGACGCAATCTCAAATTCAATCAGAAGCTGCCCTTTCTCTACCCGAGCACCTATTGCTGTATGAGCAGTGAAATATTTCCCATCAAGTTGAACAGTATTCATCCCTAGATGAATTAAAATTTCTACCCCTCGATCGGTTGTAATCCCAATCGCATGGTTTGTTGGAAAAAGCGCAGAAACCGTTCCGGAAATGGGTGAAAATAATTTCCCTTCTACAGGCTCAACGGCAACTCCTTTTCCGAGTGCACCTGATGCAAATGCTGCATCTTTCAGATCCGATATACTCATCAATTCACCTGTTAATGGACTCGCAATCACATCTTCAACAGGCATTTCAGGTTCTTCGCGGTCCGTATTTTGTGTTGCAGCTAGCGTATTTCCAGCAGCTTGCGCCGTTTTTGTTCCTCTTCCCATTCCAAATAAAAATGTCAGGATAAAAGCTAGTACAAAACCGACAAGAATCGCGATAATGGCGCCCGAAAATCCAGCAGTGAACCCGTTTTCCGGATCGATAAAGGTTGGAATACCAAAGACTCCTAGCCCCCCCATCATAAAACTACGAGTCCCCGACACTCCTAAGATTGCTCCTCCGACAGCCGCAGCAACACAACTCATAATAAACGGTTTTTTCAATGGAAGGGTCACGCCATAAATCGCAGGCTCGGTGACGCCGAAAATACCTGAAATAAACGCTGGAATACTAAGAGTTTTCAACTTTTGCTGTTTCGTTTTAATCCACACTGCCAGAACAGCTCCGATTTGTGCGAATGAAGCCGCAAATGTCAATGCTAAAATTGGATCTGAGCCTAAAACCGAAATATTGTTTATCGCAACTGGAACTAAACCCCAGTGCAGACCGAAAATAACAAACACTTGCCACAAACCACCTAGAAAAGCTCCGGCCACTAATGGGCTTAGTTCATAAATCCAAATTGTTCCTTGTCCTAAAAGTTGACCAGCCCATGTTGCAATAGGTCCAATAACGAGGAAGGTAATCGGTACAACAACAAGTAATGTAAAGAAAGGTACCAAGAACAATTTCACAACATCAGGAATTATTTTTTTAAACCCATTCGCTACCTTGGCCCCAAAATAAGCGGCAAGAATGATCGGAATAACAGACGATGCATAAGACATTAAAACAACTGGAATGCCTAAAAATGTGATATAAATAGGTGATTCAATGATCGTGCCCGCAAACAATGTATACAGAGGTTCACCAGCTGTTAGATCGGACAATGCTGGAGACAGCTTTGGATAAACCAACGCGGCTCCGATGGCCATCCCGATAAAAATATTTCCCCCGAATTTCTTACTAGCTGTGTAACCGAGGAAGATTGGGAAAAAATAAAATAACGAATCACCAATCGCGTGTATGATTTGATAAGTCCCTGACGTATTGCTTAACCACCCCAATGTTACAAACAGAGCATTAAACCCTTTAATCATCCCAGTTGCCGCTAAAACACCAAGAATCGGCGTAAAGATACTCGAAACGACGTCGATAAATTGGGTCAATAATCCTTCTTTCTTTTTTTCAACATCTTCTACAGACGCTTCTGTATGAAAACCACCAACCTCGACAACTGCTTTATAGACATCTGGTACATGATTTCCGATGACCACTTGATACTGACCACCACTTTTCATGACCGTAACGATGCCATCCATATTCTTTAGGACATCGGTCTGTGCCTTTCCTTCATCCTTTAACTTAAAACGCAAACGAGTAACACAATGAACAACGCTGATCACGTTTTCCTTACCGCCAACATTTTCAATAATATCTTTTGCCAATTGTTCATACTTCAATTGATTCCACCTCCACTTTCTATCCTTTTTTACAAATGAACACAGACATCCATAAAAACCTACTTAAGCTAGGTATGTTAAACCAGATAAAACTCCCCTACATTAGGAATATTAAATCGAAAAGTCGTTCGCTTTTTGAAAAAGAGCGAGTCCGGCAAGCCGGGTTCAAAACAGCATCCTAATTTATTGATAACGCTTTCTCGATAATGGCTAAAAGCTTACCACCTCCTTTAAGGTGAGTCGTCGACACACAATGAGCACTCCTAAATCAGCAACCATTTTGCTAGTGAGAAAACATCCACAACGAGTGATGGTGATTTTTTCAAATAAAAAACCTGATTCGACTTGAATACAAAGCACAATTCATACATCGTGCCGTTCAAATCAAATCAGGTTATGCCCAAAGATGGTAACATTCCTTCAAAAGATATTTAATTTTGCCCTGCTTCAATATAGCTTAAGTCGTTGACTTTATCTAGCGTATACTTTCCATCTTTGTATTTCACTGTACAAACACTAGCGTTTTTCAAACCGCCTTCAGGAATCTTATAATCATCAAACAATGTAGCTAACAATGCAGAGATACTTAATCCATGAGAAGTGATCAATACATTTCCTGTCCCTTCATTCTTCATCTCTTTTTCAACGATGTCTTCAATAACTGCTTTAAGTCTGGTTGTAATCGTCTTATAGTCCTCTGCTGGCCAGTTGATTTTTGCTTCTTCAACATTTTTAGCATCTAATTTTGCTACACTATTAGCAAATGATTCAGGTGTCATATTTTTCATGAACTCTTCTAATGTAACACCTTGATCATCGGCAATATCCTGCCACATCGTATGATTCAAATCACCTTCATACGTACCAAAGTTGAATTCTCTTAATCGCTCATCTGTAATAACTTTTAAATCAGATGATTTTTCATTTTCCTTCAGGATCAGATTGGCTGTCTGGATAGCTCTACCACTGTCACTGCTGTAAACATTTTGAAATTCAACATCCTTTAATCCAACCCCCGCAGCGGTTACAACTTCTTCTCCTGCTTTCGTCAATACTGCATCTGACCAGCCTTGAACTCGATCAGTTGTGTTCAGCATCGTTTTACCATGACGTACGATATACAACGTCAATTCTTCTGGTGTCTTTTTAGCTGTTGCAGCATCGTCTTTTTTCCTGTTGCCAGTACTACACCCTGCAACTACTAATAAACCTACCATTAAAACCCCTAATATTTTTGCTAATCTTTTCATCTTTTCCCCCCTTTTTTTATGTGTTCGTTAAATCTTCCCCATTTGTAGCGATTACTTTTTTATACCAGTCAAATGATTTTTTCTTCGAGCGTTTCAATGTCCCATTGCCTTCATTGTCGCGATCGACATAGATAAAGCTATACTGTTTTTTCATTTCTCCAGTTCCCGCTTGAAGTGATGGAGATTTTTTCAACAAAAAAACCTGATTCGACTTGGAACAAGACACAATTCACACATTGTGCCGTTCAAAGCAAATCAGGTTATGCCCAAAGATGGTAACATTCCTTCAAAAGGTATTTAATTTTCCTTAGATTATTCACCAACATATACAAAATTCCATAGAAAAACTAACCTATCAGCTTTTCTGTTGAATTAACTTTTTTGCTTAAAATACAAAGAAATCTATTTCTGTTAAGGTTATCACGTTGAAACAAACACCAAAGAAAAGAATTCTTATATTGACTACTTTATCGCAAGTACCCTTATATTTCATTCGTTTTATTAAATTAACCCAAGTTGCTTAACAGGGTTCTCATGCCTTAAATATGTTGATTGATTAGAGGAAGTATTTTCTCTACTTTAGTAATAGTTACTTTTTTCATAGTATCTTCTTCCCTTATTAGTTGTTTTTTAATAGATTGATAATTATCTTGTAATCACAATATCCCAAATTGATATAAAAGTCAAATTTTTCAGTATTTTTTAAAAATCTTACGTTTTTATTCAGATGAACCAGCTAATTCGTGTATCGGTTGATGATACGATGAATGTGCAATGTTAAATAAGTTATTTCTTCGTTCGATATAACCCAACCATACGTATTCTCCAAATAGACCATAATCTTTTGACTGCAGTGAAAGGCCGTTGAATATTTCTTCTTTACTTGTTTATAAAGGAATGGGTCATTTCTTTTGACCTCTTTCTCTTTCTCTTTCTCTTTCCGAATAAACCGGATTGCAGTGAAACGAAGATGTGTTAAGAAACGATCATGGTTAATTGAGCTTTCATCTAATTCCATCCGGAAATGATATTTAACAATATTCAAAATATTATTAACGATTTCAGTAACTCGCACAGCTGCTGCCATATCTTCACTGAATAGTTGACTGTTCACTAAATGCAAGGCAATCGAAGCGGCCTCATCTTCCCCAAGTCGGATTCCTGTATCACTTTCAATAATATCTAAGGATTTTAAGGCAATTTGAAATTCCTGCTTATAATATTTTCGAATTTCCCATAACAACACGTTCTTTAAATAAATCCCTTGTTTGTGTCTGCTGATTGCGAAGCTTAAGTGATCGGTTAATGCAACATATAAATATTCATCCAATTTGCTTGAAAGTTCGGATTGGGCATAGTCAAAAATTTTTGAAGAAATATTCACGTATAGTTCAGAAGTATCTTTCAATAAAATAGAAAGCTTCTCAGAGATCTCATGGTTCTCCAATACAAAGGTCTTTTCAATTTTGGAAGCATCAATCGTCTCTCCAATTTTCTTCTGAAAAGCCAATCCCTTCCCCATAACTACAATTTCCTGATTTAATTTAGTAGTCGTCACAACGACATTATTGTTTAAAATCTTTTTGATATTCATTTAGACTCCCCCTTTACGAGTTGTTTGCAAATAAAAATAACGATTACAAAAAAATCTAAATGTGGATTTAAGAATAGCCTTTTAGCGATTCGATTACAAACGTAGATCTTGCCTGCCAAACAGGAACAACATATGCATTCACCTGTAAGCGTTTTCTTTTTGTTATCTTAACAAATTATAATCGTTTTTGGTAAGAACAATATACATTTTGAGTTTTACAAAATGTATAAAACAAACATGAGAAGACGCTGACAAAAGAAGATCAAAAAAATATTTTTTATTACCTTCTACGTTGACAAGGCGAGAATCGTAATTAGTTTTCTTCTTGAGTAAGTCTATAGATTTCACGAGCCACTGATTCTAAAATATAAATAACGGGTACCTGTGTCGTAACATCGGCGTTTTCAAACCGTTCCTCTGTTACATAATAAGGAATATTTATATCAGAGATTTTCGCAATGGTCGAATGTTTACTATTGGTAATACTAATAATCTTACTTCCTTCTTGTTTCAACTGATTAATATGAGTGACCGTAAAATCATTTTCTCCTCTGACGGATAAAGCGATTGTTACGCTATTTGAGTTGGCTTGAATACGAAAGAACGGATCTTTTATATACACAGAAAATTTACCTAAGCTTGAGAAATATCGTGCTCCGTATTCAGCTAGAATACCAGAACCTCCGATTCCAATAAAAATGACATGATCTGATTCTGACACAACACGAGCAGCTTCCCTAATATTTTCTTCTAGATTTCCTGTTAACGTCCTCTCGAAAAATTCCATTACAGAATGCCCGGAGCCTTTTAACTGAATCGCTTTATTTTCTTCTAAATGCCATTTAAGTTTCACTTTAAATTCTGAGAAGCCTTCACAATTTACTTTTCGACAAAAACGTAAAATCGTAGCGGTTGATACATGAGTTTCATCTGCAAGTTCACGTATCCGCATATAGATCACTTTTTCGCCGTTTTGACAAATATAGTTGTAGATAGATGTCTCTAACTCATTGAATGATGCAATCACCTCAATTGTAAACATGTCTAAATGATTCTCCTTTCCTTATAAAATGAGGAGACAACCAGTACAATACTTTGAACGCATCGTACCATATCTTTTCAATAAAACACAACGTTACATCGTTGTAACAAATATGTTCTTTTGTTATAAAAAACTAAATGCTCTTTCCCTCTTCACCATCTTACTGAGTCGAGTTTACAATCAAATCAGAAAGTGAGAATACGTCACTTTGTAATTCCCTTAAGCGTTAAGAAAATACACGATTGCTAGGTTTGCTAAATTATACGGAGGTGCTTAGACGATGACAAAAGGGATTAAAATTGCAACAATTGGCGGAGGATCAAGTTATACTCCTGAATTAGTGGAGGGTTTCATTAAACGCTATGATGAATTACCTCTAAAGGAACTATGGTTAGTCGATGTAGAAGCTGGAAAAGAAAAGTTAGAGATCGTTGGAGGGCTTGCTAAGCGCATGATCGAAAAAGCAGGACTTCCTATCGAAGTGCACTTAACGTTTGACCGAAGAGCTGCTTTAAAAAATGCGGATTTTGTGACGACTCAATTTCGTGTAGGACTGCTAGATGCTCGTGCAAAAGATGAAAGAATTCCATTAAAATACGGAGTCCTTGGTCAGGAAACAAATGGACCAGGCGGTTTATTTAAAGGATTGCGTACAATTCCAGTTATTTTAGATATTTGTAAGGACATGGAAGAGCTCTGTCCAGATGCATGGTTAATCAATTTTACAAATCCTGCTGGCATGGTAACAGAAGCCGTATTGCGTTACTCTAACATTAAAAAAGTTGTCGGCTTATGTAATGTACCAATCGCAATGGAAATGGGGATTGCTAAGTTACTAGATGTAGACCATTCTCGCATCCGTATTGACTTTGCAGGTCTTAATCATATGGTTTATGGATTGGACGTTTATGTGGACGGGGTAAGCGTTAAAGATCAAGTCATTGATCTGTTAATGGACCCTAATAATAGCAGCTTTGTAAAAAATATCGAAAACTTAGATTGGGAACCAGAGTTCATTAAAGCTCTTAATGTTCTACCTTGCCCTTACCATAGGTATTACTACAAAACGAGAGATATGGTAGAAAAAGAAATTGAAAACGCTAAAAAAGAAGGAACTCGTGCCGAGGTCGTTCAAAAGTTAGAAACCGAATTATTTGAACTATATAAAGATCCGAACCTTGCGATTAAACCACCTCAATTAGAACAACGTGGTGGCGCGCATTACTCGGATGCAGCCGTTCGCTTAATTACGTCTATCTATACAGACAAAAGAGACATTCAACCAGTTAACACACGAAATAATGGGGCAATCGCCAGTATTCCAAATGACTCGGCAGTAGAAGTGAGTTGTATTATTACAAAAGACGGTCCTAAACCAATTGTGATGGGAGATCTTCCTGTACAAGTTCGTGGGTTAGTCCAACAAATCAAGTCATTCGAAAGAGTAGCAGCGGAAGCCGCAGTAACAGGGGACTACAATAAAGCAGTTCTTGCGTTAACGATCAACCCACTGTCTCCTTCTGACACCATTGCCAAAGAAATTGTAGATGAGATGTTAGAAGCACATAAAGAGTTTTTACCTCAGTTTTTCCAAAATGTTACATCCTAAAAATACACCAGTAAACGTTGACACTGGAATAATCCGATGATTGCCAAAAGGGCTTGGGAATGAAAAATTCCTAAGCCCTTTCGAGTTGTTCAATTTTATTCGTGTAAAAAGCTTTTGGTTTTCTCGTCATGTTCCTAGCAGAGGCTAATCCCATTTTTGCTACTCGTTCCTACTGTCAAGAGTAAAGTGGACTTGTACCACTGAGTTATCACATACGCCAAGCTCATACCAAAAACCAGTAAAAGGAAATAACACTTCTACTGGCATTTAACGGTGATTGGATTCAATTTAATTTCAAACGTCATTTTTGCAGTCGTTTCTCCAACAGAGCTTGTTGCTTTTCAAAACCTGGTTTTCCAAGCAAAGCGAACAAATTTGTCTTATACGCTTCAACTCCAGGTTGATCGAATGGGTTAACCCCTAACAAATAGCTACTCATAGCGCATGCCAGTTCAAAAAAATACACCAAATACCCAAAATGATATTCGTTCAATTCAGGAATTGTAATAAGCAAATTAGGAACGCCTCCATCAGTATGGGCGAGCATCGTTCCTTGAACAGCTTTATTATTGACAAAATCAATCGTTTTCCCTGCTAAATAGTTGAGATCATCCAAATCTGTAGCTGCCGCTTCAATTGTCAATTCTTCGCGAGCTTTTTTCACATTCAATACCGTTTCAAATAAGTTGCGACGCCCCTCTTGAACATACTGTCCCACGGAATGTAAATCGGTCGAGAAATTAGCCGAAGCTGGAAACAATCCTTTACCATCTTTTCCTTGACTCTCTCCAAAAAGTTGTTTCCACCATTCCGCTACAAAATGCAACGAAGGCTCGTAATTGACAAGCACCTCTGTCGTCATCCCTTTATCGTATAAAATGTTCCTCACAACAGCGTATTGATACGCTTGGTTCGTGACAAGAGAAGGATCATTAAAATCGTTTTGAGCAGCAAGAGCCCCATCCATCATTGATTGAATAGACAGTCCACTGACTGCGATCGGTAAAAGGCCAACAGCGGTCAGTACAGAAAAACGCCCACCTACGTCATCTGGGATAACAAAACACTCATATCCTTCGGTCATCGCGAGTGTTTTAAGAGCCCCTTTCATTTTATCGGTTGTTACATAAATTCGTGATCGTGCTTCTTCTTTTCCATACTTCTCTTCCAGGAATTTTTTTAAAATACGAAAAGCAATCGCTGGCTCTGTAGTTGTTCCTGACTTTGAAATGACATTGACAGAGACATCCTTCCCTTGGAGTAAGGAAAGCAGATCGCTTATATACGTAGAGCTAATATTGTTGCCAACAAAAAACACTTGCGGTCTTTTTCGTTGTTTAGACGATTGTATATTATAAAAGGAATGATTTAGTGCCTCGATCGCGGCTCTTGCCCCTACATAAGAACCACCTATCCCGATGACAAGTAGGACATCGCTATCAGCCATTATTTTTCGAGCAGTCGCTTGAATTCGTGAAAACTCCTCTTGATCATACTTCTGTGGTAGATCAAGCCAACCTAGATATTCGCTGCCTGCTCCTTTTCGACTATGTAATGAATGATGCGCCGATGTAATAAAATCTTGCTTGTACTCCATTTCATGTTGCCCCATAAATCTCAACGTTTGATCGTACTGAAAACAAATTTTTTCCATCTTAAAAGCCTCCTTCATACCTGTTTCATACCACTGTACAAAATGTCTCTTCAAAAAGCAAACAACTAAAAATAAATGGATAGATGGCACAGTTCCCTTTTACTATTGATAAAAAAGAGGTAAAACCTTGATCGTTGGCCATGTAGGCTGAGAGCATAACAGTTACACCGCGTAGGCTAAAAGAAATGGTTGTATCGACCCCTGCAAACATTAAAATGGCCTGCTCAATTTCTCCCCGTTGCACCAAAAATCCCTACTTTCAATGCACGCACCTCCGAAATAAGTTAAAAGAAGGCGGAAACTCATTCACTTATCGAATGAATTTCCGCCTTCTATTTACGCACTGGACGTGTAAATATATTAATATCCAATCAGGCGTGTTGATTAGGAAAAAATAGGTTTATTATTGATCGATGAAAGGGTTTTTCTTGTTGCTATTTAGTGTCGAGCCCCAAAACAGAATCGCTAAAGCTACTTCCATTCGTTTTATAGGAATACTTTGGAGATTTATAAAGAAACAAAATCGCTCTTTATGGAAACTATTTGAGCTTATATCGAAACAAAATCTCATTTTATCGAAACTATTTGGGCTTTTATCGAAACAAAATCTCATTTTATCGAAACTATTTGGGCTTTTATCGAAACAAAATCTCATTTTATCGAAACTATTTGGGCTTTTATCGAAACAAAATCTCATTTTATCGAAACTATTTGGGCTTTTATCGAAATCAGATTCTTCTAATTTAATTAGGGTGGATAAAAATTAATATTAAAACTTCATTTGAGACTTAGTCTTCCATCGTAGATAAATCGCCCGTTGGTAAATTTAACTCCCACGCCTTTAACACACGACGCATAATCTTACCACTGCGTGTTTTTGGTAGCTTATCTTTAAATTCGATTTCGCGTGGGGCAGCGTGTGCAGACAAGCCCTTCTTAACAAAATTACGAATATCCTCAATCAATGCATCTGAAGGTTCAACACCCTCACGTAATGATACAAAGGCTTTAATAATTTCTCCTCGTACAGGATCTGGCTTTCCAATCACTCCTGCTTCGACTATATCAGGATGCTCTAGTAGTTTACTTTCTACCTCGAAAGGACCTACACGTTCACCAGCTGTCATAATTACATCATCTACACGTCCCTGGAACCAGAAGTAGCCTTCATCATCCATATAGGCAGAGTCCCCAGACACATACCATTCACCTTTTAAGAAATAGGATTCATAACGCTCTGGATTCCCCCAAATTTGGCGCATCATTGCTGGCCAACCTCGTCGAACTGCTAGATTCCCCATTGTAAAAGGTGGTACTTCATTTCCCGCATCATCAACAATCGTCGCATGAATACCAGGTAATGGTTTCCCCATAGACCCTGGCTTAATATCCATAGAAGGATAGTTACAAATCATATGTGCACCAGTTTCCGTCATCCACCATGTATCATGAATACGGTGACCTAGCTCATCAATACCCCAACGAATTACTTCTGGATTTAACGGCTCACCAACAGATAAAATGTGGCGTAAAGAAGATAAATCATAATTCTCAAGCATGCCACTACCTGCGCCCATTAACATTCTGAAAGCTGTAGGTGCACTATACCAAACTGATACACTATAATCCTCAATTGCTTGGTACCAAGCTTGTGGTGAAAATCTCCCCCCGACAATAAGCATTGTGACTCCATTTAACCATGGGCCAAAAATTCCATACGCTGTGCCTGTTACCCATCCTGGATCAGCCGTACACCAATAAATATCCTCTTCACGTAAATCAAGTACCCATTGTGTGGATTGATATTGTTGAAGCATTGCGTTATGGACATGCAATACGCCCTTTGGTGCTCCAGTTGATCCAGAAGTATAATGAAGAATCATACCATCCTCTCGGTCCACCCATTCAATGTCAAATTGAGAGGAAGCCTCTTTTAGGCGTTTATTGAAATCTAAAATTTGTGATGTTTCTTCTATATCTGCTCCTACTAAAAAGACGTGCTGCACATGTGGTAGCTTTTCTAAAGGTACACGTTCAAGTAACTCTGGTGTTGTCACTAATACTTTCGCTTCACTATCTGCAAGTCTGTCATAAACAGCACCTTCCATAAATGCCTCGAATAATGGTCCTACAATAACACCCATTTTCAATGCGCCTAATAATGAAAAATAAAGCTCTGGTGAACGTGGCATGAAAATAAATAAACGATCCCCTTTTGCTAAATTCGTCGCTGCCTTAAACACATTTGCTGCTTTATTTGTCATGTTTTTCATTTCATTGAAAGAATAAGCCTCTTTACGTTTACCATCATTAAAATAAAGCGCAACTTTGTTTTTCCGATGTGTTTCTGTATGACGATCAATTGCCTCATACGCCATATTCACAAGACCTGTTTCAGACCAACTAAATCCCTTTTCTGTCTCTGCCCAATCATGTATTGCTGCCGTTTCCTCATAATCAGGTAAATTGTATTGCTTTGGTAAAGCATTCAATTTCTCCATCATTTTCATCCCCATGAAACTACCCCTTTCTTTGCTATCGCTTTAGTACATTAGTGAGCAAATTATCCCCCTGCGAAATTCGCTACCTTCTCCAAAGACAATTACGTTATGTAGCAATTGTTATATAACAGTTTATGCACTGTGAAATTAACCAATGCTTATTCACACTACATTTATCTGTTAAACAACAGATGCAATATATATATATTTTACACGAATTAACCAAGAATGTCTTAATATTTTTATTTTTCCGAAAATGTGTGTACATTTTGCGAAAATAAGCGTTTTTACGCAAGAAATCAGCTATAATGGAACTATTAAACTCAGGTGGTGTAATTATGGAACATAAAAAAACTTTTTTTTCTGTCACAAAGGAAACAAAGCATGGTACTGTGTATGTGGAAGGACCTGTTCCTCCAGAAAAATTAGCTACATATTCATTCCACGAAGGCTTGGTTGCTTTTAGACCTCCAAAACAACAACAACAAGCCATTATAGAAATTGCAGGACTTCCTGAAGGACGAATTATTATTATCCGAAATGAAGATATCATAGTAGGCTACGTCACCTATCTATATCCCGATCCATTAGAACGATGGGCGGAGGATCGAATTGATAACATGATTGAGCTAGGTGCCATTGAAGTCATTCCAGAATATCGTGGTACAGGTGCTGGTAAAGCACTACTTGCCGTGTCTTTTATGGGAGATGAAATGGAAGACTATCTCGTTATCACTACCGAATATTATTGGCATTGGGATTTAAAAGGGACTGGTTTAAACGTATGGGATTATCGCAAAATGATGGAGAAAATGATGAGCTCCGCTGACTTCGAATATTTTGCTACAGATGATCCTGAAATTACATCACATCCTGCTAACTGCCTGATGGCGCGCGAAGGAAAACGTGTGCCCCATGAGTCAATGGAAAGATTCGATAGACTTCGTTTCAGAAATCGTTTCATGTATTAAACCAACACAAAGGGGATTGAGTATATGATCGTAGAAGAAATTATGAATGGTGAGCCCTACACGCTGGCTCCGACAAATACAGTGTTTGAAGCGCTGAAGTTAATGCGAGAGAAAAAAGTACGTCATGTGCCAGTTGTAGATGAGGAGCATCATGTTCTTGGGGTTATCACTGAACGAAATATTAAAGAGGCCTTGCCTTCCTCGTTACGGGATGAACCTAATTCTCCAGTTTTTAATGCAAAAGTGGAAGAAATTATGATTAAAAAACCACTTGTCGGTCATCCACTTGATTTTGTAGAAGAAGTAGCTCTTACTTTTTATGAATCCAAAGTAGGTTGCTTACCAATTGTCTCTGGAGGAAAATTAGTTGGCATTGTGACTACCACAGATTTACTCTATACCTATATAGAGTTAACTGGTGCCACTGAACCTGGCTCAAAAATTGAAATCCGTGTATCCGATACGCCAGGAACATTATTTGAGATTACAAAGATTTTTCATGAACATCATGTAAATGTCCAAAGCGTCTTAGTTTATCCTGATTCTGAAAATACTCAAAACAAAATTTTAAGTATCCGAGTAAAAACATTGAATCCACTAGCTATGATTGAAGATCTACGAAAAGAAGGCTTTGATGTTTTATGGCCTAATTTACCAGGTGTTTCGTTACAATGAAAAAGGCAGTATTTGTTTACTCGCCAGAGCAACTCGGATATAAATTTTCAGATACCCATCCTTTCAATCATAAACGCTTGACGCTTACAATGGATTTGTTAAAAAATATAGACGCTCTTGATGATTTAGATATTGTTCCAGCTCGTGTTGCTACAGAGGAGGAGCTGTTGCTTGCACATGATCCAAAATATATTGATATCGTTAAAAGAGCTGGGCATGGTGATCTTTCAGAGGCACAATGCGAAAGCTACGGTATAGGCACCGAAGATACACCTATTTTTGAAAATATGCATGAAGCAAGTGCACAGCTTGTCGGTGGAACGTTAACAGCTGTCGATTATGTTATGGAAGGAAAAGCCGAGCACGCCCTCAATCTAGGTGGAGGGCTACATCATGGCTTTCGTGGCCGAGCATCAGGTTTTTGTATTTATAACGATAGTACAGTAGCCATTCGCTATTTGCAGGAAAAATACAATGCTCGTGTACTTTATGTGGATACCGATGCCCATCATGGAGATGGTGTACAATGGAGCTTTTATGAAGACCCGGATGTTTGTACATTATCTATTCATGAAACAGGCCGTTACCTTTTCCCCGGAACCGGTAATATTACGGAACGTGGAAATGGGCAGGGCTACGGCACTTCTTTTAATTTTCCAATTGATGCTTTTACGGAAGATGAGAGTTTCCTAGATATATATGAAAAAGCTATGCGAGAAGTCTTTGAATTTTTCAAGCCAGATGTTGTGCTAACGCAAAATGGCGCAGATGCACATTTTTTCGATCCATTAACTCATTTATATGGAACAATGAATATTTATAGAGAAATCCCAAAGCTTGCGCATAAATTAGCACATGAATATTGCGGCGGTAAATGGATTGCTGTCGGTGGTGGAGGCTACGATATTTGGCGTGTCGTGCCTCGTGCGTGGTCTATGCTATGGCTTGAAATGACCGATCAGCATTTACCGACAGGACCTCTCCCTCAAGCATGGTTAGATCGTTGGCAGCCTGAAGCACCAGTGCCTTTTATTCCAACTTGGGAGGATCCAAATCCTTTGTATGAGCCAATCCCTCGGAAAGCTGAGATTGAAGAAAAAAATGAGCAAATGCTGGCCAAAGCTCTACATATTATTCGCAATGAAAAACGAGCTTAACTTTAAGCCTCACGACGATCGTGGGGCTTTTTCATTTGTGCTATCCGTCTTCATAAAAAACACGTAAATCCTCGAACAGATTTACGTGTTAAGTACCATTATTTACTTTTGACAGATTGTCGATGTTCAATGCGATGAGGTAAAATAACCGCTTCGTCTTCAACAGGCTCTTTGTTCATCAATTTTGTCAGCAAACGCATTGCGACAGCTCCAATGTCGTACAGTGGTAGCGCTACACTTGTAAGCTGTGGACGTACCATACGTGCTAATTTTGAATTTTCGAAGCTGATCACTTCAATATCCTCCGGTACATTTTTTCCTGTATCCTGGGCACCGTGAATCAGTCCGATTGCCAATTCATCACTGCCTGCAAAATAAGCGGTTGGAGGATTTTCAAGTGAGGATAATGTTTCCCACGCCTCTAATCCCATATCATAGCTCGATTCTTCTGCAGCAATTAGTGATTCATCTATAGGGTAACCTGCGTCCTGTAAAGCTTTTTTATAAGCCTCAAGTTTGAATTTTCCATTAATAGTATAAGTAAGCGGACCTGTTACAAAGCCGATTCTCTTATGCCCGTTTTGAATGAGTAAAGTAATCGCTTCATAAGCTGCTTGGTAATAATCAATATTAACAGTCGCGATAGTTTGTGATTCATCTACTGAACCCGCAAGCACAATTGGTACAGGTGAATGATCCATCGTTTGTTGCATTTTCTCAGTAACTTCATCACTCATCATGACAATACCGTCAACTTGTTTCCCCAGCATTGTATCCAGTAGCTGTAGCTCTTTATCTTCATGTTGATCTGAGTTGGCTAAAATAATATTGTAACGATACATTGTTGCAATATCCTCTACACCACGTGCCAGCTCCGCATAAACATTGTTTGCAATATCTGGGATAATCACGCCAACTGTTGTTGTTTTCTTACTTGCTAATCCTCGCGCTACTGCGTTTGGACGATACTCTAATCGCTCAATTACTTCTAATACTTTTTTTCGTGTTGCCGGTTTTACGTTTTGATTGCCATTGACTACACGAGAGACCGTTGCCATAGAAACATTTGCTTCTCTTGCAACATCATAAATTGTAACAGTCATCGTACGTGCCTCCCTTTTTCCTTTTATAGGACTCATCATCATAACTTGGGGTTGAATGCCGTTCCGACTGGGCGCTTTCCTGATGGCGTCCAGCTTCCACTCCAATCAACTTATATACGTGAGCATATGTTTTATCCCCAACTTTTGGTGTTGAGCCTTTTATAGCCTTATAATACGATAATTTTCATAATCTTTTCAAGAAGAAGTAAGTGCATGAAAAGAAAAACCAAGTACAAATAGTACTATTCTAGACATTATTTTGTCACTATATAGTAAAAACCGCCTGCTGATTTAAGCAAGCGGTTTTTTAAAACAATTAAGCACGGATTTCATAGTTCTTCATGAAATTTTGTAGTGTTTCGTAGAAAGCATCAAATGTTGGAATATCCATTTGTTGTTGTGAGTCAGATAGTGCTACAGATGGATCTGGATGAACCTCTGCCATGACGCCATCAGCTCCAATAGCAATTGCCGCCTTCGCACATGGTAATAGTAAATCGCGACGACCTGTTGAATGCGTAACGTCTACAAACACTGGTAAATGCGTTTCTTGTTTTAAAATTGGTACAGCAGAAATATCTAATGTGTTACGTGTTGCTTTTTCATAAGTACGGATACCACGCTCACAAAGAATAATGTTCTCATTACCTTTAGACATAATGTATTCTGCCGCGTGAATGAATTCATCAATTGTCGCTGCTAAGCCTCGTTTTAAAAGTACAGGTTTGTTTGCAGCACCCGCTGCTTTTAATAATTCGAAGTTTTGCATATTACGTGCACCAATTTGGATGACATCGATATAATCCAATGCTTCCTCTAAATGACCTGGTGTAACAATTTCCGTAATAACGGCTAAACCGTATTCCTCTGACACACGTTTTAGAATTTTCAGGCCTTCTAATCCAAGACCTTGGAAGTCGTAAGGAGAAGTACGTGGTTTATAAGCACCACCACGAATCAATTTTTCACCTTTTGCTTTAATAGATGCTGCTACTGCTGCAACTTGCTCGTATGATTCTACAGCACAAGGTCCAAATACGAAAGATGGTTTTCCTTGGCCAATTAGCTCACCATTCACATTAATGACAGTATCTTCTGATTTCTTTTTACGAGATACAAGTAACTCTTTTTTCTTATCTGCTTCAAGTTGTTTTAAAGCTGTTTTAAAGATTTGCTTAAATATATAATCAACCGTCATTTGATTTAACGGACCTTGATTGTGTTCTTTGATGAGATCAAGCATGTGGCGTTCACGTAATGGATCATAACGATTCACACCTTGTTTTTCTTTAATCTTACCGATTTCATCAACTACAGTTGCTCGTTCGTTAATTAGACGAAGAATTTCTAAGTTTAAACCGTCTATTTGACTACGTAAGCTTTCTAAATCTTTTTGGCTCATGCTTCTTGCTCCTCTCCTCATGACAGACACTTTCAGAACTCTGAAATGTATGTTACATTTTTAGATATTAGCAATATTATAATCAATGTTGTACAGAATGTCACGCATTTTTAATTTAGCGCTTCAACTCGCTAAATTAAAATCCGCTGAAAGAAGTTAGTATTATAGGAAAGGAAGCGATTACATTGAGTTCAAAATTATTTGCACTTGATATCGGTACACGTTCTGTAGTAGGCATTATTTTAGCAGAAGATAATGACCACTTTCACGTGAAGGATATCTTAGTAAAAGAACATAAAGAACGCGCCATGGTTGATGGTCAAATACATAATGTCATGTATGTGGCAGATTTAATCAATGAAATTAAACATGAACTTGAAGAAAAACATGGTCCTTTAACAAAAGTAAGTGTCGCTGCGGCTGGTCGCTCATTGAAAACAGAACAAGCTAGCGTGACAATCAATATTCGTAATCGACCAATCTTTACGGAAGAAGATATAAGCCGTTTAGAACTACAAGCTGTTCAACAGGCACAGCAACAGCTCCTTCAACATAAAGAGGATACCAAAATAAGCCACTATTATTGTGTTGGATATTCAGTTTTATATTATCGTTTAGATGGAGAAGAAATTGGTAGCCTACTCGATCAGCAAGGTAATGAGGCACAAATTGAAGTTATTGCAACGTTCCTGCCACGAGTTGTCGTAGAGTCACTTATTGCGGCTCTTAAACGCGCAGATTTAGAAATGGATGCACTAACATTAGAACCTATTGCCGCTATTAATGTGCTTATCCCTCCAACAATGCGTCGTTTAAATGTCGCTCTTGTTGATATTGGTGCGGGTACCTCTGATATTGCTATTACCGATAAAAGTACTGTTGTCGCTTATGGCATGGTACCAACAGCTGGTGATGAAATAACAGAGGCTTTAAGTGATCACTACTTGCTCGACTTCCCTGTTGCCGAAAAGGTGAAGCGTCAACTGCAAACAGAAGAAGAAATTTTAATTCAAGATATTTTAGGCTTTGATCAATATTATCCGAAAGAAGAAGTTCTTCAAGCCATTGATACTTCTGTCAAGCAACTTGCAAAAGCCATTGGGGAAGAAATTTTACGTCTTAATAATCGTACAGCTCCTAAGGCGGTCATGCTTGTTGGTGGCGGTAGCTTAACACCAAACCTTACATCTGAACTTGGACTAGTACTAGATTTACCTGCAAATCGTATTGCCGTTCGAGGGATTGACGCCATTCAAAACATTACGAAGGAAGATCATATTAAAGCATCTCCTGAATTGGTGACCCCAATCGGTATTGCTATTGCAGCCAAAAAAATGCCCATTCAATATATGAGTCTAACTGTCAATGAACAAGTAGTTCGCCTTTTCGAATTAAAGGAAATGACCGTTGCCGATGCATTTTTAGCAGCCAATATTCGAGCAAAGCAATTATATGGAAAGCCAGGACATGGCTTATCAGTGAGTGTAAATGGACAAGATATTTTCATCCCTGGTGGTCACGGTCAACCGGCGGAAATTTTAGTAAATGGGCATCAAGCATCCACTAAAACAATGATTAAAACAGGCGATGCCATCCAGTTAATTGAAGGCCAAGACGGTCAGCAAGCTACTGCTACAGTGAGAGATATTGTCGATGATGCTGCCATCAAAACAGTCACAATTCAGCATACAAAGTATGTAATTGAACCACAAATTACTGTTAATGGTTCCCCTGCATCTTTAGATAGTGCATTAAATGATCGAGATGTTATTAAGTTTGAAATTGCTGAAACAATAGAGGATGTATTTAAGCTCACAAATAATTGGGCGTTGTTAAAACAATTTGAGTCATTTTTTATTCAGGTAGACGGGAAGCCACTTTATTTACCAGAGTTTTCAGCGCAATTAATGATTAATGGTAAACCATCTAAAATGACCTATGCTGTACAAGATGGTGATGTTATAACATTTCAGCAACAAACATTCCCTACTGTTCAACGTATAGCCGACCAAATGAATGTTTTACTTGAGGATAACATCATTATACATTTCCAAAATGAGGTGTTGGAGCTGAAGAAGATGGCGAACGAAGTACTCGTTAATCAAGTAGTCGTATCACCACTTTCAACAGTACCAAATGGAGCAACCATCTCATTTAAAGAAAAAGACCGAAGTCGTTGGATTTACCAAGATGTGTTCCGCTACTCCAATTGGCAACTACCGACTACATTTAAAGGTAATTTTACAATTTTACGCAATGGTCAACTGGCAAGCTTTGATATGGAAATCTTCGGCGGAGATAAATTAGAAATTTTACTAGAAGAAGCGCCTATATCTTAATAAATTAAAAGGGATACGATACGTCATTAGAAAGACGTATCGTATCCCTTCTTTATCTCATGCATTAAGCGCGTACTTCTTCGCTTTTTTCTTCAGCTTGTCCCTTTTTTTCACTAGCGTCCTCTGCTTTAGGTTCTTCACTAGGAATAAAATCCTCTAGTGGCTCTTCACCCTCGAAAGAAACTGTACCATCATCAAAAACAGTTGGTGCTTTTGCTGATTTTAATGTTTTAACTTTCTCTACTAATTGTGTAGATTGCTCTTGAATTTGTTTAGATAATTGAACCGTTTTATCTTTTGCAGTTGTCGAGAAATCTGCACTCTTATCTTTTAAGTTAACAGCTTGTACTGCTACCTCGCTTCGTAAATCTTTTCCTGATTTTGGAGCTAATAGTAAGCCAGCAGCTGCGCCTACTATCCCCCCAACTAATGCACCAATAACAAAATCTTTCATGTTCACACGCTCCTCTTCATAAATCGATTCTTGCGGATGATAAAGCTGTGGTAATGAACTTTCAAGCTGTTGTTCCTTCACTTCATTAAAATTTGGTTTTTGAGTTGTCATGCAACAATTCCTCCCCATAAAATAATCTAATTTGCCTAGACTGGTTGTCCATCTGCTTTCGCGGATGCATCTTCAATTTATGCCTAAGACTTTATTTTTATTCAGTTAACATTCAATGTATACCGAATAATAATCACTTTTTACGGCCCCATTTTCTTTTCGGTTTTTCCATCTGTTCTGATTCAGAAGAGTAAATATCTTCTTGAACCGTCTCATGTGCCTGATCGATAATTTTGCGCTTTCTCCACTTTTCGGCAATGCCCATTGCGACATTGCTCCACTGAACAACCTGTGCAATTTTTTCTTCATTTTGTTCCACACTTTTTGAAACCGAAGAAGTAATTTGCTGTACAGAATTATTTAAACCGTTCACAGAGTCACCAATTCCTTTGACTGCATGAACAACGGAATTTAACTGTTCAGATTTTTCTTGAATATCCTCTGCCAAGCTATTTGTTTTGGATAGTAAGGAAGTCGTTTCGCGCGTAATACCTTCCATTTGTCCCTCAATCCCTGATAATGTTCCAGCTAAGCTGTTAAGAATTGCTTTGAGCGAAAATAATGTCATTCCGACGCTCACACATAAAATTAAAAAACCGATTGCTGCAATGATTGCTGCAATATACAAAATAACTTCCATAACTAGACCTCCCGCAGTAAATATTCTCTTTACTATTCATTTCCTTATTTTCGACAAAAAAAACTGATTTCCTCCTCATTTTTGAGAAAAAACAGCTTATTCCTTACGGACTAAGCTGTTTCGTTGTTTTTTAGCACGTCTTCAAATGCATCTTGGAATTTGTGAACATCGCCAGCGCCCATAAATAAAAATACTGCGCCCTCATGTTTTGTTAGCACTTCAATTCCTTCAGTGGTAATCACTGCACTACCTTCAATTAAAGAGGCTAAATCTTGGATTGAAAGTGCGCCTTGTGTTTCCCTTGCAGAACCAAATATATCACATAAGTAGGCTGTATCTGCAAGATTTAGACTATTTGCAAAATCCTGTAAAAAAGCTTGCGTACGTGTAAATGTATGTGGTTGGAAAATAGCTACCAGTTCACGTTCTGGAAATTTTTGTCGCGCTGATTGAACCGTTGCACGTATTTCAGTTGGATGATGTGCATAGTCGTCTATTAAAACATTATTTCCAATATCCGTTTCTGTAAAACGTCTTTTTACACCTTTATAAGTGATTAAACGTGCTTGGATAATATCTGGTGATATTCCTTCATACTCGCAAAGTGTAATAACTGCTAATGTGTTTAATACCGCATGATCTCCAAACAATGGGATAAAGAATGTACTATAAAATTCATTGCGAACAAATACATCAAATTTTGTACCCTCTGTTGTTTTTTCAACATTACGAGCTTCAAAATCATTTTCAGCTCCAAAGCCATAATACACAACAGGTACCTTCGCTTGAATACGTTGTAACTGTTCATCATCACCACAAGCAATAATTGCTTTTTTAACCTGTAAAGCTAATGATTGAAACGCTGAATAAACATCCTCTATGTTGGCAAAATAGTCTGGATGGTCAAAATCAATATTAGTCATTACAGCGTAATCTGGATTGTAAGCTAAAAAGTGTCGACGGTATTCACATGCCTCCATTACAAAGAAGTCAGCATTTGCATGCCCAGCTCCTGTTCCATCACCGATTAAATATGAAGTTGGTTTATAACCACCTACAACATGAGACATTAAGCCTGTCGTAGATGTTTTACCATGTGCACCAGTAATAGCAATCGACGTATAATTACCGATATATTCACCTAAAAATTTATGGTAGCGAATAACTTCTGCACCGATTTGGCGAGCACGTTCTAATTCAGGATGGTCATCAGGAAATGCGTTTCCTGCAATAATTGTCATACCTTCTTTAATATTATCTGCATTAAATGTAAAAATTGGAATATTACGTTCACGTAACGGTTGTTCCGTGAAGAAATATTTATCAACATCTGAGCCCTGTACTTGTTCACCAGCATCAAATAAGATTTGTGCAAGGGAACTCATGCCAGAACCTTTAATGCCTGTGAAATGAAAAACTGTCATTAATTAAACCCCCCGGGAATTCAATATCCCTTCTATCATCTATTAGGTGTATCGTATTTTTAACTTTTTCTTAGGTATTAATACCTTTACAAGTACTAAAAAATACGTACTATTCAACACATCTTGTCTATTATAGCACTATTTATGCACAAGGATAAATGTGTAACTTTTCTAAAAAAACTAAATTCGACGTAAATAAGATAATCTAGACGAAAACAATGCAATTATTATTCAAACATAGCTATTAAGTCTTCTTCCGTCATGTAACTTTCTCGCGGTTTACTGCCTCTTGCCTCAGACACAAAGCCATGAGATTCTAACATATCGATTAAACGAGCAGCACGATTATAGCCAATATGGTATTTTCGCTGAATCAAGGAAGTAGAAGCTCCTCCCTGTTCATACACAAATCGACAGACATCCTCAAACAGATCATCTTGCTCAGCAGAAACTTCCGTTTTCTTTAAAAGCTCCTCTTGATCGAATATATAATCCGGCTCTCCTTGCTCACGAACATGCTCAATAATCGCTTCAATTTCATCATCTGTCACAAAGGTTCCCTGCAAACGCACAGGGGCAGACATACCATTACCTAAATATAACATATCACCTCGTCCAAGTAATCTTTCTGCTCCTTGCCCATCTAAAATAGTACGTGAATCGATTTGGGATGATACCGCAAAGGCAATACGTGTAGGAATATTTGATTTAATAAGCCCTGTAATAACGTCAACAGACGGTCTTTGAGTCGCAACAATTAAATGGATACCACAAGCACGTGCTTTTTGCGCAATACGACAGATTGCCTCTTCTACATCTGCAGGAGACATCATCATTAAATCGGCTAGCTCATCAATGACAATTAGAATATACGGTAATTTTAAGCTATGTTCATTATTTTTATCCGCAATTGCATTATAACGTGTAATATCACGTGCACCCGCATGAGCAAATAACTGATAACGACGCTCCATTTCCTCTACTGCCCATTTCAGTGCAGCAGTAGCAGCCTTAACATCTGTGATGACCGGGCTAACTAAATGTGGAATATGATTAAACGGTGCTAACTCTACCATTTTAGGATCAATGAGCATCAGCTTTAATTCATGAGGTGCAGCCTTATATAGTAAACTAACCAAAATTGAATTAATACAAACTGATTTACCAGAACCTGTAGCTCCAGCAATTAAGCCATGTGGCATTTTTCGTAAATCAATAGTTACAGGCTTCCCTGTTAAATCCAGACCCAATGCTGCTTCTAACGGTGAATCTGACTCGAGGAAAGAAGCACTATTTGTCACTTCCGATAATCGAACTGCGCGAGATACACGGTTCGGTATCTCAATGCCAATTGAGCTCTTTCCAGGAATCGGAGCTTGGATGCGGATGTCTTTTGCTGCCAATGCCAGCTTCAAATCATCTGCTAGATTGCGGATTTTGCTAACCTTCGTACCATGACTCACTGTTATTTCAAATTGTGTCACGGCAGGTCCTTGCATAATGGATTCTATTTGAGCTGATACTTGGAAATAAGACAAAGCTTCAACCAACGTATCGCCCTGTTGCTCCATCCATTCAGTATCCTGTGTTTTTTCCTCAGGTGGCTCTAGAAACTCATCATTTGGCTTTTGATACACATGAACAGGTTTTGGAGGACTTTCCATTACTTGATTTTCCACTAATGTTTCATCTGATAGGGAAGGTTGCTCTGGGAATTCTCCTGTGTCATTCATATTCTCCTTAGGAATCTCTACATTTTTTGTAGTAAGCTCCTGTTCAATAGTTGAGTCAGCTTCCATCTCGGTAGTCGCTGAAATTTCGTTGGAACTCTCAATGTCGATTACTGTCTTTTCTAATGTCGAAACGCTAGACATCGTTGCTACTGGTGACATAGTAATGACTGATACACCCTCTGTTGTAGCATTGGCTAGTGCACTATTTTGAATAGAAACTTCATTTTCCTTCGTCGTTTGTGGTGCTGTTATATTATCCATCACTAAATCAGCAATCTCTGAAGTTAAAGATTGTTGATTTTCTTCTTTATTGGATGGTATTAATCGATGTTCTGCATCCAAATTAATAAGTTCAGAAGAAGACTCTTGCTCTTCTTGAGCTTCTTGAGTTTCCTGGGCTTTTTGAACTTCCTGGGCTTCTTGAGTTTCCTGGGCATCTTGAGCTTCTTGAGCTTCTTGAGCTTCTTGAGCTTCTTGAGTTTCCTGGGCTTTTTGAACTTCCTGAGCTTCTTGAACTTCCTGGGCTTTTTGAGTTTCCTGGGCTTCTTGAACTTCTTGGGCTTCTTGAACTTCCTGGGCTTTTTGAGTTTCCTGGGCTTTTTGAGTTTCCTGGGCTTTTTGAACTTCCTGAGCTTCTTGAGTTTCCTGGGCTTCTTCAACAATTGTTAGAGTTGGCTTCGTATTTTTTAATTGCTGTTGGATTCTCCATTTCTCTTTATCTGTTTTTAACATTAATACATTAAAAGGAATTCCGCTTTTTTCCTGCTTCGCTTCCTCCACAGAGTTCTCTTCTAACACCTTTTGCTCATCATCTACATTCGTTGTCGGCTGGACTACTGTAACTTCTCCAATGTGGATGGTAGAATTCTCAATTTGCACTTGTTCCACAACTACTTCTTTTACATGAATTTTTGATTGATTCGCTGAAAGTTGTTCAACATTCAACTCTTGTTGAACTGCCTCTTTCACTTGGTCTTCGAATTCTACGGCAAAGGAGGTCGTTTGCAATACAGGTAATTCCGTGTTCGTTTCATTACTAGGCTGGTTCGTTTCATCTATAAATTTTTCATCAAAAGTAATCGGTTGCTTTGTTGTTTCTTCAATGGTTTCCTTGATTTCAAGCTGTTCAGGTTCATCTTTCTGAACTGAGCTAATAGGCTCTTTTTCTTCTAGTATATTTTCAATAGCCTCATTTGTTGTCGCTTCTTTTAAAGACGTAGATGCTGTAAGTATTTCAGACTCTTTCTTGTCGTGCTCTTCCTTCCGCTTCTCTAATAATTGCTCAATTGGGCTCGGCTTAGAAAAACCATAGACCGGCGACGGAACATCGCTTGGTACAAAACGCTTGTGATTAGTAGGTACGCTTTGTTCAACTGTCTTTTCTAGTGAATAATTAGTTTCTTTAGGGGTAATAGGTTGCTCATTTTGTGCATCTCGAAAAACGCGACTTGCTTTTGTACGATTATTCTGTTCATGCTGACTTCGTGTAACCGTCGTTCTACCAGTTCGCTTCGTACGATTGGCTAATAATTCTCGAATTCCTGAAATCTCAATATCATAAACACTTGAATCGACAATATGATTATTTAAATGCTTAGGCAGAGATAAATCTTCAATTTGCCCGTAATAAGCATCCTCCATTTGATTGAATGCTTCTTTTGATGGTGTTTGTGTTTGTGTTGTTGATGGTGAAGCTGAAAACTCCTCATCCTCAATTAACGGAAAACGAAAAGTTTTTTGCTGTGATCCAGGAGCTTCTTTAAATGAATGTAGCTGCTCAGATTGTTCTTCTTCATAGTCTTCATAAAATTCTTCATATTCGTATTCATTGTCATCTTTATTTAAAAATTTATTCATTTGTTTTTTAATCCAATTCACATTGTTCACTCATTTCTCTGACACTTCATTTATAGCATTGTCTAATTCATTTCAAAAACTAATTCAATGTCTATAACAAAAAGCATACCATAAAAATGTGATAGAAACTTGCATTTAGAGGCTCATTCTAGACAAAAAAATCGTTATGTTACTAGCATATTAGTAGCATAACGATTTTAAGTATATTTTATCTAGTTGGCGTTTCAAACGCATTACCAATTACCGCATCTTCTGGTAATACTAAAATTCCTTTTTCAGAAGGTGCATTTGGTATTCCTAATTCTCGTGCTGAACATAACATGCCGTATGAATCAACACCTCGTAAATTACCTTCTTTAATAAGCATACCAGAAGGCATCACTGCACCGATTTTTGCCACGACAACTTTTTGACCAGCTTCAACATTAGGTGCACCACATACAATTTGTAATGTCTCTTCACCAACGTTTACAGAGCAAATGCTTAGTTTATCAGCATTTGGATGCTTGTCCTTAGTTTCTACATAACCTACAACAAATTTTGGAGAAAAATCTACATCAAGACTAATTTCAGCGCCATTTTTTACAATAGCTGCCTCTAGCTGTGCAACTAATTCTGGAGTAACTTCAACTAGACCTTTTGCATCAGTTTGTATATAGCTGCTGGCATTAAATAAATTAAATGCTTTAATTTCTCCTGTCTGTGCTTCCTTTAAAATAGCGAGATCGCCTGCACGTTCTACCTCTGTTTTCACGATTGATTCTGTTGCTAATTGTACTAGCAATACATCTCCTACATGCTCTTTGTTGTAAAATACATTCATTGTTCCTCTTGCTCCTTTTTAACTCTGTTTTTTGCTAATATAAAGATTGGTTCTAGCTCCCCATCTTCATAAATAAAAGATAATGACGTAATCGGTACGGTACCGACAGTGAAGAAATGCATCGTCATCTGCGCTAATACATCATACCCTGTTTCATTCCGAATATCACCTACTATTAATACATCCTGATGTGGCACAGATAACGTCATATCGCCTTCAATTTTAGTCTGCATGTCTTTTAAAAAGCCCTCATTTAAAATGCGACTTGCATCATAACCATCATTAGCATTAACAAAATAGAAAATATTCTCCGCAACTTCATCTTTCTTATAGACTGTTGGTAGTTGCTTGACAGAAAATCGTGCCATTTCACGAATTTGCTCTACTGTTAATTGTAGTACCTCTAACATGGATTCATCAATAAAACGATAAGTTTTTCCTAAATCAAGCGCATAAAAAATACGTGTTTCAGCTGTATGTTCAGTAGTGATGAATGCATGCCCCTCCTTTGAGGCTAGAGGGTAGGATGTAGCGCGAATAACTGGATAAATTTGTGTAGTAGCTTGGAATCCTTGTTCCATCTCTTGTTCCATTGCATTAAAGGTTTGCTCGATTGTATAAACAACTTCATCGATTGCAGCCCCTTGCTTGTCATTATATTTTGCTAAAATGCCTGGTAGAGATAGCTCCATCCCTTTACCAATTTTTTTATGGTTAAGGCGTAATTTATCATGCTTTTTATCAAATTCAAAATCAAACTTTTCCTCATTTAATTGTTGTTTTAATAGGGACACAAGTTGTTCGGATTTAATTTGTTTCACCTAGCTCACATCCTTTCTTTAAAATCAATTTTGCCTCTGCGTAATTGCAGCAGTCGCTTCGTTAGCACTACACTTTCTCGCAAACAAATTGGATGTGCGTACTTAGACTGAGCTCTTCTATTTCAGTAAATATTTGGTCATTCACAAAAAAAGCTTTTAACTCATCAACTATAGAGGTAAGCGTCTTTGTAGAATGCTGAATGAAGAGAAAACGGCTCACATGTTTGTGAACCGTTCTGTTCAAAACTATCCAATTACTTAATCTTAACCGAATGAACGATTTTCGTCATCTCATGTAAATTATCTTCAATATGTTTTGCTGGAGAAATGGTCGTCATTTTTACGCCACCGCTACTTACAATAAGCTCATATTCGTCGTCATTGTCAGTTTTTGAAACAGCTGAAAAACCGAAAATACCATCCTTTTCATACGTATTTTCTTCAATTATCTTTTTTGAACTATCCTCTTTTAATAAATTGTAATAGAGTTTACTATCTGCAGCTTCGCGATCATTGATGAAAAGAACATAACTCTCTTTTCCTTTAGTTACCAATATATTATATGCATCTGAACTTTCGTCAACTTTAAAGTTGGAAGGTAAGTATAATTCTACATCCCCGATACTATCTGTATGCTTCTCTGGCTCTTCTGCAAAAACAGTTTCTGTTGTTTTAAGTCCATTTTTAATTTGTTCATCAACAGATTGATTACAACCAGAAAGTCCCAACAGTAAAAGCACTAAGCCTACCGCTCGTAGCCATGTATGAGACATATTTCTCTTCCTTTCATTGCTAACTTTGTTCTATTGTAAAAAAATTCTTGTAAAGTTGCAACTTCACTGTTCCATTATCACTAATTAAAAGACATTACTCATGTGCTAATGTGAATAAATATTGACCAATCAGAAGCGAGACAATATGCTCAAACATCATCTGACGACTCACTAACCCTTGCGTAAAAATACCTACAGCCCCCGCACCTTGTCGAATATCTCGACGTTGTGTATATTGCTCCATCACAGGCCCAAGTTCCTTCCCAGCTCTTATTTCCCGGGCAATTTCTTCTGGTAATATAATTTGTGCACCAGCAGCTGTATAGGTTGTGCCATTTGCTACTGTAAGAGCTCCCCAGTTACATACGTACATAACACCGTCAATTTCAGTTACTCCACCTTCTAGACCGAACGATAATTGTGCACCCGTCTCATCCATCGCATGTTTCGAACGGTTTATTGCTCCTAATCGTGTTTCTTCATGAGTCATCGGTTGATCAGATACTTTGGATACAGCCTTAACACAGGTGAAATTTGGTTTATCGAAATACTTTCTAGCTATAACTTCAACTGCCTCTGTTTTTGCTTTGTTTGTTGTACCAATAGCTATGTTCATTTTCTAATCCCTCTTTCTTGCATAGAAAAAGACGCCCCTAGAGGCATCTTTTAACTTGTTTCAGCGGATGTTTTAATTTACACATTAGCGCGAATCGTTGCTAATGTCGAACGATCTGCTTTTTTCACTAGTTCCACAATTAAAGCCTTTGCAGCTGCATAGTCATCAATATGAATAATTGACGCTGACGTATGAATATAGCGTGAACAAATACCAATTACTGCACTAGGAACACCGTCATTTGCTGTGTGCACACGTCCTGCATCCGTACCACCTTGTGATACAAAATATTGATACGGTATATGATTCGATTCGGCAGTATCTAAGATGAACTCACGAATGCCTTTATGTGTAACCATCGTACGGTCAAGAATACGTAATAATGTTCCTTTGCCAAGCTGACCAAATTGATTTTTTTCTCCAGACATATCATTTGCAGGTGAAGCATCTAGAGCAAAAAATAAATCTGGTTTAATCATATTTGCGGACACTTGAGCACCACGGAGACCAACTTCTTCCATCACATTCGCACCTGAATATAAATGCGAGGCTAGCTTTTCATCCTTTACTTCTTTCATCAATTCAATTGCCAATCCACAGCCATAACGGTTATCCCAAGCTTTTGCCATAATTTTTTTTGGATTAGCCATTGGTGTAAATGGACAGACAGGGATAATCGATTGACCTGGACGAACGCCGAGTGCAATAGCATCTTCTTTATTGTCTGCACCAACATCTATTAGCATATTTTTAATATCCATCGGTTTAGAACGTTCTGCATCAGTTAATAAATGTGGCGGTATTGATGAAATGACACCAGGAATCGCACCATTTTTAGTAAATACTTCAACGCGTTGCGCTAGCATAACCTGATTCCACCAGCCACCTAATGTTTGAAAGCGGATCATCCCGTTGTCAGTAATAGAAGTAACCATAAATGCCACTTCATCCATATGACCAGCAACTAATATTTTTGGCGCATCAGCAACATCGCTATGCTTTACACCAAAAATCCCCCCTAAATTATCCTGAACGATTTCATCCGAGTACTTTTCTAACTCAGAACGCATGAACGCACGTACCGCATGTTCATTACCCGGCGCACCTGGTAATTCCGTTAATGTTTTAAATAATTGTAATGTTTCCTCATTCATGATGACTCTCTCCCCACGAAGTAGAATATTCTTCCTTGTTATTGTATCACATTTATCTTCATTCAGTAGAAGACTCCTTTCTCTGAAGGTGGTGCGATAAAATCCAAACACCTACTGAATGAAGGTAAAGCCTCTGGCAAATGTCACGGATTTTGAAAGGAATGAATTGTGCGGCACAATTCAAAATCCGGACTCAATTACGCCAAGGCAAAATTGATTTTTGAATTCGAAATATTGATACATTTCTTAAAAGCACTAATGTATGAACGTGCATTCACTCCGCATGCTATGTTAAAATAAAGCAATAGATAAAGGAGGAAAAAAGTATGAAATTACGCGATTTTTTAATAGGTGTTGCAACTGGTCTAGCTGCCGCAGTCATTGTTAAAGAAGCAAGTGAAAAGGTTTCTCCATATGTACCTGCAGGACAAGTACTAGAAAACATAAAAAAGGAATTTAAAAAGGATTCACCGATTGACGGTTCTTGGATTTTTATGAAAACAGATAATTTCACAAATGGCATTATGACAATCCCAGTATACCGTGGAGGTATCTCACGTATACATGAGGGCGAAATGCAAACATTTGAATTTGCTGCTGACGCTCGTTCAGGTGTAGTAGTCGAGCTAACAGAAGTATAACCTTACTCAGCAATACGCGATTAAAATAATTGAACCCTACAAAGTGGCTGGGTCAAAACTGGTCAAAACCTTAAAAAGCGTGAGAAATCAATTTAGAAACGTTGATTTCTCGCGCTTTTTTGATGTTAAATTTTTCCGTAAATTATCAGTGCGGTCAGATAGTGTTTCATGAAGGTAGATGTCGATATTTTTCAAAAGTTGGGTGATAAATCGATAAAGTTGGGAGATAAATTAAAAAAGTTGGTCGATAAACAATCAAAAGTTCTCGATAAATCTCAAAACTGTCGCTCTTTAAAGCAAATCACACTATTTGCTCTCGTGGAACATTAACAAAGAAATAGGGCAAAGAAAATAAAATAACTTGGTCAAACATAGAAAAAGAGAAATCGAACAGCACCGATTTCTCTTTTTTCTTTACTATCAGCTAGTAATGTCCAAGCTTCTTTGTTTACTCAGACAAACCTTTATTATTAAAGTATTTTTTATATTTTCGATAATAATTTAAATTATTTAACGTTAGCTTCACCCAACGTTTTGCATTCATATCTTGATTAAAGTAAAGAGAGTTTGTATAGCGCCCTTCTCGAATTAACTTTTTCGCTTCAAGTTTAAGCTTTTCATTTGAGGCATATTTGAATAATACACCCTTAGGAATGATCATCCATAAATGCTTATCCTGAACATAAGTTACATCCTGTTCAATATTTAACATATGGTCATCAGCTACATACTTCATTAAATTATGACCACTCGCTGTTACATAATAGCTTGAACGACCATTACGTAAGTTAATTTCAAACAACTTATACTTTTTATCACGCATATCGTATTTCATATCAAAGTTAGCAAAGCCTGTATAACCGATATCCTCTAAAAAGAAGCGTACTTGATCCATTAATTCTTTATCGTATGTTGTAACGATTGCTGCATAACTACCGATTCCTTCAGGTGAATGCTCTTCTAAGATTGGGTTTCCTAGACACATTAGCTTCACTTTGCCGTCTTTCCCTACATAGGCATTTAATACACGCATATATGAATCGTCACCTGGGATGAATTCTTGAATAATCATTGTGTCCTGATAAGTTGAGCTATAGATTGCTTTTAAAATAGCTGTTTTTTCCGCTTCATCATGTGCAACGAATACTTTTTTCTTACCTGGGAATGAACATGCCCAGTATTCCACCGAGTTCGATGCCTTTAAAATAATTGGATATTCAAAAGGTGGGGTAAAGTTTTCGTAATTGTCTGCTTTAACAGTCGTCGTACCCGGATATTTAAAATCGTACTTATCACACATTTTATAGAAATTTTCTTTTAATAAGATTTCATCCATTAATGATTCATCAATATACGGTACTGTAAAATGCTCCTGCAATGCTGGCTTATTTTTGATAATAAGCTTTGCATAATCATCGCCACAAGCTAACAACAGTAGTTTTTTATTAGAATATTTTTTTGCTATTTCTGCAAGTGCAGGTGCAAATACATCCTGTTCATTTAAGCGATCAATCTCTTGGAAATTTATGATATGGCTGTCTTGCGTTGCCGTTAAATGTGAACGCCCTAATACAAGTGGTTTAATACCATATGCCTCGTAAAAAGCACGTGCCATACCATATGCATTCATATCTGATCCTAGTAATACTGGTAAAAATGGTTGCTCAGTTGCCATGTATATTTCAACTCTCTTTTGTGTTTTAGTATAGATTTTAGTGTATCATACTTTCCAAGATGTTCACGAAAAAAGTGTCAAAAAAATGGAGTATAGACAATTAGGCTCATCATCATAACGTGAAGTTGATTTCCGTTCCGGCTGAGCGCTTTGTAGCTGCCGCTTCGCTTTCGCTACAGATAAAACAATTGTAGCTGCCGCTTCGCTTTCGCTACAGATAAAACAATTGCCGCTGACGCTTCGCTTTCGCACAGAAAACATTTGTTGCTGACGCTTCGCTTTCGCTACAGAAAACATTTGTTGCTGACGCTTCGCTTTCGCTACAGAAAACATTTGCCGCTGACGCTTCGCTTTCGCACAGAAAACATTTGTTGCTGACGCTTCGCTTTCGCACAGATAAAACATTTGTTGCTGACGTTTTGCTTTCGCACAGATAAAACAATTGTCGCTGTCGCTTTGCTTTCTCGCAGATAAAACATTTGTTGCTGTCGCTACGTTTTCTCGCAGATAAAACATTTGTTGCTGTCGCTACGCTTTCGCACAGATAAAACAATTGCTTTAATATATGAAAACATAGTAAAAAAACGTGCGAACACAATAGGTTCACACGTTTTTTGTTTAGAATGTAATAACAGCTTGTCTGCTGCGTTCTAATTTATCTACAATTTCTTTACCTGTTTCATCCCATTTAATCATGCGGTAATACGCGTCATGGTAGAAGATAAAACCGTAGCCATTCGCAAGTCCTTCTTTCATTATACGTTCCTTGGCAAAGACACTTGTCATTGGATAGTCGTCATACGCTAAAACCCATAATGGATTTTGATGGGCATGTGTTGGCATAATATCTGCCATATGCAATAATACCTCGCCATTTTGAGTCAATTTTATAATGGCATGTCCATCACTATGACCACCAGTATGAATCATTTCAATACCAGGTGCTACCTCTAACGTACCTTCATACGTTTCTATTAAATGTTGAACGGGTTCCCAGTTTTCTTTCCAATACGTATTTTTGGAGCGAATATTTGGCTCACGCATTTCGTCCCATTCGATTTTCGTCACAAAGATTTTTGCATTTGGGAATGTTGGTATAAGTTTATCACCCTCCCATTGCGTTAAACCTCCAGCATGGTCAAAATGTAAATGCGTCATTAATACTACATCAATATCAGCTGCAGTTAATCCTAACTCCTGTAAGCTAGCCGCTAATGTAGATTCTTCAGTAACACCAAAGTTACGTAACTGTTTTTCATTTAATTTGTTAAAGCCAACACCCGTATCAATCAAATAGTTTTTACCTTCATATTGAATTAAAATTGGCTCAGTCGGTAACTCGATTTGATTTTTTTCGTTTACCGGATATTTACGTGACCAAAGTGGTCTAGGTACAACGCCAAACATAGCACCGCCATCAAGGCAAGTGACACCCCCGTTTAGCCATGATAATGACATTTTGTGAAACTGTAACTTATCCATCCATTCTCCCCCTATTTAGTAATGAATTGCGATTCGAGACGATAAATTGGCTGTCCTTTAGCAGAGAATTTCTGCTCATATTCAGTCATAACATTATCCTCAGGCATATTTGCATGTAAGTCGAGTGATACATACTTAAGTAACATACCGTATTCAGACATACTAGTTAACGAATACTCAAACAAACCACGGTTGTCCGTTTTAAAATGGATTTCCCCATTATCCACCAAAATCGACTCATATAATTTCAAAAAATCCCCGTGCGTTAAACGTCGCTTAGCATGGCGCGTTTTCGGCCAAGGATCTGAGAAATTCAGATACACACGATTAACATCATTTTTTCCAAAATATTTATATAAATCTGCGCCATTTACTTTTAATAATCGTAAATTCGCTGGAGATTTAGCCTCTAAAATTTTTTCCAATGCACAAACAATTACACTATCATAAAGTTCAATACCAATATAATTTATATCCGGATTTTGTAAAGCCATACCTGTGACAAATTGACCTTTCCCAGTACCTACTTCAATATGTATTGGGTTGTCATTTCCGAAAACAGCCTGCCAATTTCCTTTAAAGTCTTCAGGGTTTGGAACAATCACCTCTGGATGATTCGTAATCATTTCCTCCGCCCAAGGCTTATTTCTTAATCTCAATTTTTTTCCTCATTTCTTTCTTGTAAAATTATTGATTTTTTATAGTATAACTTATTACTATAAAATTCGCATGAAATTATTGCGAAATGATATTTTTTGACTCATCACTATAAGATTGCCGTTCCGCGTCTAACCTTCGCTCCAATCAACTTCCATATACAGGATATACGATTTAACAAATGTCATCCCAACTTTTGGTTTTTAACGGTCCTCTGATATGACCTGCCACACATCACGTTGGACTGTACAGTGAATTCTCGTCCCCTGTCTAATTTCTCCAATATAGTTTCCATCTGTATGACAGTCAACGTCATTTGTGTGCATAATAATGTCGAATTGATTACCTTGCAAAAAAGTGATCTCTTTAAACTTTGTATGTTTTTCAAAAAACACTGTGACAAATACAAGGAGTAATTTGAGACGTGAAATACCATGAACGATTGTTAGTTCGATTTGTCCATCATCAGGTTTCGAGGAAGGCGAAATTTTCATACCTCCTCCGAAATAAGGATGATTGCTCATCGCAACAAACCATGCCTGATGAAATTGCCACTCTTGATCGTTTGTACGAATGGTTACATCAAAACGTTCAAAGCTAAATAGTCCTCTTATAACAGCCACAGCATAGGATAACTTGCCGAGCCCTATTTTATTGAGGTAAAACTTTAAACGGGATTTATTAATGTGCTTTGTAGCAAATGCATCAAAGCCTACACCTGCATTATTAACAAATATTTCGTGTTGGCATGCCCCGAGATGAAGAGCTCCGACATCCATCGTTTTATTGGCCATTTCCGTCTGCAAATAGGTTTCGATTTGTCCTACATTTTGAAATGTAGTAAAAGACCGTGCGAAATCATTCCCAGAGCCAGCACGCACTACACCAATAACGATAAATTCATTATGTAACACACCACTAACGACCTCATGTATTGTGCCGTCACCGCCAACTATAACAATTAATTTTTTTGTTTGTGTATCTTCCGCCCATTTTTTCGCAAGTTCCTGTCCATGTCCTTCATATTCTGTAAAGGCAACCTGATAGTTGATTGTTAGATGCTGTTGAAGGTGATGCCAAACTTTCTTACCTTTTCCATGCCCCGCTGCTTCATTTACAATAAATAATACTTGCATTCATTATTCCTCAGCCAGTTGAGAAGGTTTCCGCCAAATATCCCTATTAAAGGATGTTGTTTGTACAGTGTTTAAAATCGTTTGGGCAGCACGAATTTGCATATGCTTCATTGGAGAGGATACTTTCTTTAATTGCTCCATCCATTCTAAGTAATTTCGACGATCAACAAATTGAATTCCATAAGGTGACCCCGGATAATCGAAATAGCCATTTCGTGTTAAAACAATTTTTCGAATTGGCATACTTATCTCATCCTGCTTAAATAATTGAGTTAATACAGATTCCATACGATTTAAATTGATCATTGGATTAAGGACTTTTGAATCCTTCGTCCCTACCTTTTTTATCCAGAAACGATCACTACCGCCCACATAAACCGCTTGATTTTCCGCTTCTAGCACTGTTATACAAATACATTCTGTTGGTGACATTAGTACAACATCAAGCTCTATAGGTGCTTTTCTGATTTGTAAAATAGGGTAATAAAAAAGTAAATAATTATCCGGTAGTTTTTGCAATAAATTTCGTAACAAAGGATCACGCATAAAACGAGGATCTACATACGACTTTTCACGTAGTGTTGAACTTGCCCATTTCATTTGAAACTGGAAAAATTGATCGATAAACATTCGCTTTAATTCATGAATAGATTGCGGTGCATAGACAATTTTCGGTTCAAATGTTAAGGTCGTTTCTTCTTCTGGAATGCTATCTTCATCACTCACAAGTTCATTCGTTATTTCTATCTGTTCAACGTCCTCATTATCTTCCTTCTGACGACCCGCAAATAATTTTTTGAATAAAGAAAATCGCTCCTTCTCTTCGAAAGAATGATTTTCTGAATCATTGTCGGCATGTTGCCACTCAGTAATTTCTTCCCCTAATTCCCACTGTCGCTTAACACGCTCCCATTGACTTTGCTTTAAGCGTACAAATTGTGTTGGATATCTTGCTAAATCAATTTGATAGCGTGAGATATAATCCTGTAATTTCACCAATTGTGCCATTTTAAGGTCACTCCAATCTTACTTGCCCTATCTCTAATTTGCTAATTTTACTACTAAGAGCAAATTATTCGTAGTATCTATTTGCATTCATTACATCGACACTTACTCTTTATTTTTAAATTTCTATAGTAATATCTATAACTGTAGTCATCCTTTTATTTTACATGACGTTCCAGGAGAAAACATCCATAATTTGTTCTATAGAAAAAGAGAACTACCCTAGTAGCCTTGGATAAAACCAAGTTAGGGTAGCTCTCTTGAAAGAGTAACTTAATTAGCATTAATGGAAAGCGGTAATTTCGCCTCGAATGCTTGCTGTAATTTACGAGTCCATTCACCTGGAACTCCAGTACCAATTTTGTTATCATCAACATCGATCACAGGTGTTACTTCAGAAGATACAGATGACACAATTACTTCATCCATCGTTAATAAATCAGCCTTTGTCATCGGTTCTTCAATAACAGATAGATTAATTTCCTCAGCACATTTTAAAATAACTTGACGTGTAATACCGTTTAAAATGAAGTTATTAGCAGGATGTGTATAAAGCTTACCATCTTTAATGCCATAAACATTCGCTGATGAACATTCTGTTACGATATCTCCACGATGTAAAATAGCTTCATAGCAACCTTTTTCAGACGCTTCTTGCTTTGCCAGTACAGCACCTAGTAAATTTAAAGATTTAATATCACAACGTAACCAGCGGATATCCTCTACAAAAGTAGCTTTAACACCTTTTTCATAATTTTCATATGAACGCTCGCCAACTTTAACATTCCCTGTTAATACAGCTGGTACACTTGCGTCTGGAAAAATATGATTGCGAGAAGTTGTACCACGTGTGATTTGGAAGTAAACATGGCCTGTTTCCAAGTTATTTTTTTCAATAAGTTCATGTAATAATTTGTGTAATACGTCTTTAGTATACGGAATGACAAGACGAATTTTATCAGCACTCGCATAGAAACGATCAATGTGTTCTTGTGCTGTGAACATATTTCCATTATAAACTTTAATTACTTCATAAATGCCGTCACCAAATTGGTAACCTCTGTCTTCTGGAGATACTGCAATAGATCCTTCTTCAACGATTTGATCATTCCATAATGAATATGCCATGTTACGTTCATCCTTTTCATATTTAAATTATTTCTTTCCTGCAAGTTCAACAATTGCTTCAGCGTAAATAGCTGCTGCTTTTATGAGATTTTCAATAACGACAAACTCATCTGCACGATGCGCAACGTCAGGTTCACCTGGGAACAACATACCAAATGCCACACCTTTTTTCATCACACGTGCATACGTACCACCACCGGTAGAAAGTAAAGGCGTTTCATAGTCCCCTGTTTGACGTCTATAAATATCTGCTAAAGTCTGAATGAATGCATCATCCTCACTTACATAATGAGGCTTTGAGTCATCTTGAATATCCAATGAAAATCCTTTTGCCACAGCTAAACGTTGTGCTTCCGTGATTTTTTCATCAAAAGGATATGTGACAGAATAACGCATACTAATGACCATGCTACCGCCATTAGCCACATCATAGCTAACAATACCTGGATTTAATGTAGTCTTACCTGACATTTCGTCCTCAAATTGTAAATTAAGCTTGTTGCCATAATGATCTTGATAAAAAACATCTGCGATAAAGTCGACAAATTGTTTACTTGCCTCTGTCGTCATCTCTTGTTGTAAAAATGCTGCAAGATAAACAGCTGCATTGACACCTTTTTCAGGCTCCATTGCATGAGCTGACTTACCTTTGATAGTTATTATATAGCGAGAACCCTCGATTAATAAAGAGCCTTCTAGCTGATTTTCGCTTAAAAATGTGTGAAAATTCTGTTCGAATTGTGGAGAAACAAACTGCACTGTCGCTTTCGCAAAATCAGGTACCATATTTGGTCGCTTTCCAGCATTAAATAGTAATAGCTGTTCTTTCGAAGAATCACCTGTTTTATGTTGAGAGAACACTAGCTCTGCAATGCCTTTTTCAGCATTAATGAGCGGGAAATCCGCATCCGGTGCAAATCCAATAGCCGGCATTTCCTCATGTTTAAAATAGTGGTCGACACAGCGGAAGCCTGTTTCTTCATCCGTACCGATGATCATACGCACTCTTTTATTGAGCTCAATACCAGCATCTTTGACAAGTTTCATGGCCATCCATGCTGCAATTGTTGGTCCTTTATCATCTATTGCGCCACGAGCAAATAGCTTACCATCTGCTATAGTGCCGCTAAAGGGTGGGTATGTCCAATTTTTTTCATCACCAGCTGGTACTACGTCAACATGACATAAAATACCTAATAACTCTTCACCCTCACCCATTTGTATGTGACCTGCATAATTATCAACATTTTTTGTTTGCAGTCCTTCAGCATGGCCTTTTGCTAATAACCATTCAAGAGCCTTTAATGGACCGTTACCAAAAGGTACTTCAGTAGTGATTGTATTCTCATCGAGAACACTATTAATTTGCACAAGCTCCTGTAAATCTTGTATCAATTCATCTTGCCTTTCTTTTGCAGCTTGTAACCA
This sequence comes from Lysinibacillus sp. G4S2, assembly GCF_030348505.1. Classification (NCBI taxonomy): domain Bacteria; kingdom Bacillati; phylum Bacillota; class Bacilli; order Caryophanales; family Bacillaceae; genus Lysinibacillus; species Lysinibacillus sp. G4S2. Next base: position 4,203,946 of record NZ_JAUCFJ010000002.1, read on the forward strand.
ATCCATACGATGTACCTCCTCTAAAGTATTAACATTATTCTACTCTTTACACCATAAATTACAATCATCTTTATGACAACTATTTTCGCAATTAACTCAAACACTACCACATATAGAATATTCTTCATTTTCCCCCACAAAATACAGTTTAATTTTTTGTGTAAATTGTAAATTTCACTTGCATTCACTAGAAAATCAACTAGTTTTTCTATATAATGAAGTTATCAGAATTATTGTTCTGAATATAAAATTAGAAAAGGGGATGTCTAAGGCAGCTACTTATCAGCCTAAGTGCACTCCGCACATATTGTCGTCCGCTAGTCTTTGCCAAGAGAAATAAGATGAAGGAGTGGTTCATTTATGAAACCAACTACTGATCGAATGCTTAATCGTATTAAAGACGTGTACATGTTTATTTTAGACAAAGGAACCGTGTCTACACAGGATTTAGTCGAAGAGTTTAGTATCACTCCTCGCACTGTTCAAAGAGATTTGAACGTGTTAGCCTTTAACGATTTGGTGATGAGTCCAAGTCGAGGCAAATGGACAACGACGAAGAAAAAAGTAAAATTGACGTCTTAGTTTTTACGTTTAATACGTAAAGCATTTTGTATGGGAAAAGAATGACCTTTCGTCGTGGTCATTCTTTTTTTGTTTACTATTATTTGTTGATCCCCCCACCATTTATTAAAACGCTAAGTATATACCTCTAAAAAAACTGTTCATTACTTTAAGTTGATCTTCGCTCCGGCTAGGCGACTCCTTGGGGATCAGCGATAGAGGAACGAAGGCTAAAAGCATCACATCCTGTGATAACGCCTTCGTGACCAACATTCTTTTGGCCCAAGCGGCACATCGGACGCCCTCAGGAAGCTTTGCTCTGTGCGAATGTGTAGCGGCAACAACAATTGTTTTATCTGTGCGAAAGCGAAGCGGCAGCAACAATTGTTTTCTGTGCGAAAGCGTAGCGACAGCAACAATTGTTTTATCTGTGCGAAAGCGAAGCGGCAGCAACAATTGTTTTATCTGTGCGAAAGCGAAGCGGCAGCAACAATTGTTTTATCTGTGCGAAAGCGAAGCGGCAGCAACAACAAATGTTTTCTGTAGCGGAAGCGAAGCGGCAGCAACGTGGTTTTCGTCTGTGCGAAAGCGAAGCGACAGCAACACTAAAGCGCCCAGTCGGAACGGAAATCAACCACTCATTATGGTAATGAACCCTATTATGTAAAGCATTTCTCCCCTATATTTATAAGAATTACTTGCATTTTTATTAATATCTCGTTTTTCAGTATATCCCCAATTATTTTTTGACTATTTACAATTGCATAACAATCCTTTAAAATCTAAACATTCTACATTTTGGAAGGAGGATTTTCTATGCAACTAGCCAAAATGTTTCATCCACTCGTTTGGATTATTTTAGGCGGAACTATTTTCACACGCATTGCAAGTTTTATGGCGATGCCCTTTCTAGCAATTTATCTACATAATGAAATTGAAGCCTCCCCTTTACAAATAGGTTTGACAATTGGTATTGCACCGCTAATCTCTACTGTAGGAGGGTTCATAGGTGGTTATTTAACAGATCGATTTGGTAGGAAAAGCGTCATTTTGCTTACTATTATTGTTTGGAGCATCGTGTTCTTTGGCTTTGCAACAGCACAAACTGTTTGGTTCTTCGTTGCACTAAACGCCTTGAATGGCTTATGTCGTTCCTTCTTCGAACCTTCAACCCAAGCATTAATGATTGATTTTACTCCCGCTGACAAACGAAAAAGATTGTTTTCATTGCGCTATACAGCCATTAATATAGCAGCGGTTATCGGCCCCGTTATTGGTGTTTATATTTCTCAATTATCCAGCCCAAGTATTCCTTTTATGCTGACAGGAACTATGTATATTATTTATGCTGTATTTTTATTTTTCGTTTTGAATCGCTATGAAATGCAACAACAAAAAGCTTCAACACAAACAAAAATAATGCAAACCTTCACAATACTATTAACAAATCGTGTACTACTAAGTTTTATTTTTGGTGCTATTTTAATAAATATTGGCTACTCTCAATTTGATTCAACACTGCCACAAATCATTGAGCTTAAAATTGAAGATGGTACTAAGCTTTATTCTCTCTTAATCTCACTAAATGCAGCAGTTGTATTATTACTACAATTACCGATTAGTATTCTTTCAGAACGTTTTTCATCTTCAGTTACTCTATTAGTAGGAATCTTGTTTTTGGCGTTTGGTCTTTTATTATTCGGCTTCTCAAATAATTATCCGCTGTATATTATCGCTATGATTATTTTTACGATTGGTGAAATTTTCGCCTTTCCAACTATGAGTATCATGATTGATGAAATTGCACCTGATACACAAAAGGCAACTTATTTAGGGGCAGCCCAATTTAAAAATTTCGGGGGCTTTATTGGGCCAATTATCGGTGGGTGGCTATTATCACATTATATGAATGCACTGTTTGCAGTCATTGCTGTTATTGTTTTATGCAGCTGTATTTTTTATAGATCAAAACTCAAGCTTCAACAGTAATTAGACTTCAGACAAAAAATCGCTCCATTTCTTTTAGCGAACCTTAAGTATATGAAATACTTACTTGGACTCACTTATAGTAATGGAGCGAATGATTATTAATTTCGTCTTGGCGTAATTACGTCCAGAGGCGTTATCTTTATTTATCAGCAGCAACTTCTTCATAACTAGAATATTGATCTTTACCAGCATTTTTCGATTGATATAATGCCTTATCTGCACGCTCAAATAAGCTTCTTTCCGTCTCATCTGAATGAATGCAAATGGTACCACCCATACTAACCGAAAGTACAGACCATCTATCAATAGTGACTTTATCTTCATCCTTCAAGTGGTGTATTTTCTCCAAAATAGAATTCGCTAATTGCTGCATAGCTTCATGCTTCGTGTCATATAAAACAATTGCAAATTCATCCCCACCAAACCTTACAACAAAGCCTTGACCTCTCACTTCTTGTTTTAAAATTTTTGCTGTTTCAATGAGGATTTTATCCCCTTCACTATGTCCAAATCGATCATTTACTTGTTTAAAATTATCTAAATCTAACAACAATAAACCAGGTTGATTCAACTTCCTTTTCCTTAATAAGTTGTCCATTTTTCTAATATAAGTAGCACGATTATAAACATTTGTTAATGGATCGTATGTTGCAAGATGAATCGTTTTAGAAAGGAGTTTATTGATGACTAATAGCATAATAAAAGAAGTTACTAAGGCAATACAAAGCAATATCCGAAACTGCTTTATATTTTTATCTAGTGCCTTTAGTTCTGTAAAGTTCCCATATTTCACATATACAACCCTTTTTGAAGATTCCCCTCGAATCGCTTCGGCTTCATATGGTAAAAAACGATACTTTTCGATATAGCCATCTTTAAACTCTTTTTGAAATTCCGTTGGCTTCATCGTGTTTTTTGCTAGTTCAAAATGCTCTTGAAATTTTTCCGATTGATCTTTCACAGTTATTTTACTGGATTTAGAATCATCAAAGAAAACGCCTCCCGCATTTATCGTTTGTACTTCTATCAAATCAGCATATTTATCAATTAAATATTCAGAAGTTTTGTCAAAGTTAAAGGTTTGGAATACAGGATCATCAAGTAAGTCTATACCTAGCTCAAACAAATATTTGTTGTCCGGTGTTGCTAAATAGCCAAATTTTCGATATCCCCCGGTGGTCGTCGAAATATCTATGCCATCACTGTAGAATTCCCCGCTTGCTCGACGTTCATCAAGTAAAGAAGAAAAACGTTTGCAACAATTGGAAAAATTCAACCCTTTATCTTTTTTAAAAGTTGTATAAATTACGGTATTTGATTGATCGAGTATGTACACATCCATACCATGCTCGTTTTTAATCTTTTGCAAATCCCACGTCGCTACATCTGGATTTTCTTCATAATATGTAATAAGTCCCCTTAATACTTCTTCCATTTTTATAGAGATATTTTTATCAAAATAATAATGTGCATTATCTACAGCTTGCATATCTGTCAGAATATGATTTTCGATTAACGTTCTATTCACGGCTTCTTGTTCTTCTATATCTGCTACTAGTATTTGCCTGTTGACATAAGAAATTACAGCAACCAGAACTAATGCAAAGGCAATTAAAGATATGAATAATTTAATTCTCAAGTTTTTCATTAATATGTCCTCTACTCATTTTCACCATCATTTTTTCTGAAACTAGGGATTTATTAGTACCGTAGACTAAATAACGATTCTTAAAAGATATATCATATTATACATTTACTAGTATAAGTATGTATATAAAAAATACCTCGATACTAATCGTCGTTAGCATCGAGGTATTCTTTAATCTCTATTTTGTAAGCATGCTAGTTCTTCAGCCGTTAACTCTCGATATTTACCTAATGCTAGCTTGTCATCTAGCTTTAAGTTACCCATCGACAGCCTTTTTAAATATGTTACACGTTTACCTACTGCCTCAAACATACGCTTCACCTGATGAAACTTACCTTCTTGGATCGTTAACTCAATTTCGGATTGCTGAGCAGATTTTAATATGATGAGTTCTCCTGGTTTTGTTACATAACCATCGTCTAGCTCAACACCTTGAGCAAATTTCTCACAGTCTTCCTCCGTGACAATTCCTTCTATTTGAGCATAATAGACCTTTGGCACATGTTTTTTAGGAGACAATAAATTATGCGCTAACGTGCCGTCATTTGTTAACAGCAATAATCCTTCTGTATCTTTATCTAAGCGACCTACCGGGAAAGGTTGGAAATGTTGATGTAAAGGCTCTAACAAATCGATGACGGTCTCATCTCGTAAATCTTCTGTTGCAGAAATAACTCCAGGAGGCTTATTCATCATAAAGTATACAAATTCTGTATAAATAACACGTTCACCAAAAACGGAGACATCCTGCTTTTCAGGGTCAACATGCAATGCAGAATCCTTCACATATGCGCCATCTACTGTCACTGCTTTTTGCTTTAGAAGCTGCTTAACTTCCTTGCGTGAACCGTAGCCCATATTCGCCAGTAATTTATCTAATCGCATAATACCTCCTATTTAATCCCCAGTTTGTTCGTAATTCTTGTCAATCGTTCACCGAGAAGTTTTTGTGCTAAGCCTAAGCGTAAGGATAAATAGCCATATACTGCTACACCTACTCCAGCACAAATAACAGAATAAACTAATGCAGAGAATTTACCATCTACTGGTCCCATTAATAAATCTAAAAGTTTATGAACGATTAGTACACTTACCGCCATTGCCATCGTCAAACAAGAAATAAGCAATACACGTCGTATAACCATTTCTGATCTGTAGTTTAGTGTATGACGGAGTACAAGAACATTAATGATAATTGACACACTATAGCCAATAGCTGTAGCAAGAAGCGCACCATCCGCCTCCATCCAACGAATTAAAGGAATGTTAATGGCTAGCTTTACTAAAATTCCTGATAATAAGCTGAGAACAATCCACTTTTGGAAATCAATGCCCTGTAAAAGAGCTGCTGTCACTTGGAACAATGCAAATAAAATAGCAACAGGTGCGTAATGGGCTAAAATCGTAGCCCCCATCTCACTTTCAGAATAGAGCATATAGTATATTTCATTTGATAACAATGAAATCCCAACTACTGCTGGCAATGTAATAAAAATCAACATTTGATATGTCTTATCCATTGCATGTCGTAACGATAAATATTCACCTTGCGTATAGTATTTTGTAATCGTCGGTACTAGCGCCATTGAAAAACCTGTAGCTAGCATTACTGGAATAATGACAACCTTATGTGTTGTAAAGTTAATCATTGATAAATACTTATCCGTTACTTCCGCTAATCCTATTGATGTCATAGCTCCATTAAATGTGAGCATATCGACTAATTGGAATAATGGATTAGCAACGCCTACAAATACCATTGGAATTGAATACGTAATTACTTCTTTATATATGTTGGACATTGGTAGCTGCGTAGACGTAACGCTTTGACTGCGCAGTAAATCAAATTCAGGCTGATATTTTTTCCAATAATAATAGAGTACCAGCAATCCACCAATTGCCCCGATAAAGGCAGCAAATACTGCAAAGGAAATAGCTGTTGATGGTTTCCCATTGAAAACTACTACAACTAGGAATGAACCACCCAATAACACAACAATACGAACAATTTGCTCTACTAACTGCGAAATTGCTGTAGGCTCCATTTTATCATAGCCTTGGAAAAACCCACGCCAAAGACTCATAAATGGCACGACAATTAATGCAAAGCTGACCCAGCGCATAACTGAGGCAATTTGCTCTACCGTAAATGCCTGGTCATCACTTTTAATAACAAGACCCGCGATTGGCGTCGCTAATAAAAAGAGTGTAAGAAATGCAGCAAAACCCGTTATCAACATAATAAGTATGCCTGACTTCATAAGTTTGCGGCCTGATTGGTAATCACCGATTGCATTGTATTTAGAAACAAACTTGGATACAGCAATTGGCGCACCTGAGATGGCTATTGCCAGCATAATCGAATAAGGGATGTATGCATATTGATAGAGCGCGACATTTTCCTCACCCACAATTGCATAAAACGGAAAAATATAAATTAATCCGAGCACCTTCGATAAAAACATCCCCATTGTTAATATCGCAGTACCTTTCATTAAATTGGACATCGTACCCATCCATTCATCGTAAAATCAAGATTTTCATTATCATAACACTTAGAAAAAGACTTATAAAATAATTGCTGTAAAGACACTTGCTTCGGTAGCACCCTATCTATATGTTCTTCGGATAAAGCAGAGTGGGACGTTTTACAAAGTATTCGAGGTTTAAATTTGCTTTCTGAGCAACTTTGCGGATACCTGAGCGGTTTCACCTGCTACCCGAGCACTTTTACTGGATACCTGAGCGGTTTCATTTGCAAACGCTGTCACACAGACAATAGCTGTCTCTTATTAACAAAATTTTACTGACCAACAATATTCAGTAAAATAACATGAAAGCATAGCATAGCAAAATATTAAATAAGTAAACCAACTGTTATCTTAACATATTTATAAGAAAACAGACGCATAAATACATTAAAAGTTCTAGAAAAATACAGTTCAATCAAAAAAAAATATCGGCTGTGTTCTCCTTGTGGAAAGTAGAAGGCTTAAAATAATCGGTGGAGATTTAGAAAACCTCCACCGATTAAAGTTACTTCTCTATTACATGTCTACGAAAAATTGTTTATACCATACTAAGAACACATAAGCTGTCCAAATATAACGTCCACGATTCGCATTTCCTTCATAGTGCTCATCTAGATAGCCTACTAATTGCTTAGTATCAAAGAATTCATTGGCAAAATCAGTTGTAAACATTTCTTTTACCATCTTGTAATACTTTTCTTCACGTAGCCAGTGACGAATTGGCACTGGGAAACCAAGCTTTGGACGTTTTGCCCATTCTTCAGGTAATTCCTTATGTGCAGCTTGACGAAGAACATATTTCGTATCAATATCATTTACGCGATATCTTGATGGAATGTTTTTCGCTAATTCCATCACTTCTTTATCTAAAAACGGTACACGTAATTCGATAGAATGAGCCATACTCATTTTATCTGCTTTTAATAAAATATCGCCTGGCATCCAAAGATTTAAATCAAGATACTGCATTTTAGTAACATCATCATCACCTGGTACTTCATCGTAAATACGTTTTGTAATCGATTTTACAGATGGACCATTTTTATAGTCTGGCTTTAAGACATTTAATGCATCTTCTTCATCCCATACAACCGCTTCCCCAATAAAGCGTTCTTCTACCGTTTGACCACCTTTAACAAGGAAGTGCGTGTACTGATTTTTAGGTAATGCCTCTGCAATACCACGTAATGCCTTACGGATCCCAAATGGAACTTTCTCATATTTTTGCATTTTGCCAGAGTTTTGATACCATGAGTAGCCACCAAAGATTTCATCCGCACCTTCACCTGAAAGTACAACTGTTACATCCTTCGATGCTAACTCAGAAAGGAAGTAAAGCGGTACAGAAGATGGATTCGATTGCGGCTCGTCCATATGCCACTGAATTTTTGGTAATGCTTCAAAACACTCATCTGCAGAAATATATTTACGCTCATTTTGAATATTTAATGTATCCGATAAATCTTTTGCTAAGTTTGTTTCATTAAACATATCTTCGTAGTCAGAGAAGCCGACAGAGAAGGATTTATCCGGGCGTAATAACGATGTAATATAACTTGAATCAATACCACCTGATAAGAAAGAACCAACCTTTACATCACTTATTTGATGCGCATCAACTGATTCACTTACTGTCGTACGAATGTCTTCTACATATTTTTCAATAGGAGCTTCTTTCGCATGGAATTTTTTATCCCAATACTGCACAATTTTCTTTTTACCATTTTGAATAAGCATATAGTGTGCTGGTTGTAATTTGTACACACCTTTAAAGAACGTTTCGTCCATTGAAGAATATTGGAACGTTAAATAAGGACGCAGTGCATTTTTATTTAATTCTTTAATAAATGATGGGTGCGGTAAAAATGATTTAATTTCTGAACCGAAAATAAAAGTACCATCCGTTGTATTTTCTGTGTAATACAGTGGCTTAATACCAAACCCATCACGAGCGATGAATTGTAAGTCATTCTTCTTGTCCCAAATACAGAATGCGAACATTCCGCGAAGCTTTTTGACAAACTCTACTCCGTATTCAACATAACCATAAATAATAACTTCACTATCAGAGTGTGTTTTAAAGTTGTGACCTTTTGCAATCAAATCAGCACGTAACTCTTGGAAATTAAAAATTTCTCCATTAAATACGAGAACGATGTTACCATCCGCACTGTATAACGGTTGATTCGCCACGTCTGATAAGTCGATAATACTTAATCGACGGAATCCTAAAGTTACTTTATCATCACTGTGAATCCCACCGCTGTCTGGTCCACGGTGAATAATTGTATTCATCATATTTTCAATCGTTTGATGATGATCAATCACATTTGTTCCATTAATATAGCCTATAAATCCGCACATTCTATTTTTCACCTCATAATTTAGTGCATAACCTTTACCATAATAGCATGAAAAGACATTCATTTCATGCAGACAATACAGATAAAGTAAAACTTTCATCAGTGAGGTTATCCTACACCGATTATTCGTTCAATCAACAAGCACTTTATCTCACTTAAAAACACTTCAATTTCCCATCTTCTGCCCTTCACCGAAAGTTTGGGATACATTGTATTAAAACTTATGTCATGTGTATAAGTTGATTGTAGTGGAGACTGGGCGACTCCTTGGGGATTAGCGTCACAGATGAGACCCTGCAGCGAGCAACGCGAGTAAAGCGGCTCATCGGACGCCCCCAGGAAGCTTTGCTCTGTGCGAAAGCGTAGCGTCAGCAACAAATGTTTTGTCTGTGCGAAAGCGAAGCGACAGCAACAACAAATGTTTTCTGTAGCGAAAGCAAAGCGTCAGCTACAAATGTTTTATCTGCGCGAAAGCGAAGCGGCAGCGGCAAAGCGCCCAGTCGGAACGGAAATCAACCACACGTTATGATGAAGAGCAACGTGAAAGTAGAAGATAAGAAATTATAAAATACTTTTGCCGTATTTTCAATGTGAAAGAAGCCCCTCTATATAGACTTCATGTATAATAGGAAAGATTCCTAATTTGAAAAGAAAGTGAGTTTTTAAATATATGTACGATGTTATCGTTATCGGCGGTGGCCCATCCGGTTTAATGGCCGCTATCGCTGCTGGAGAGCGTAAAAAGAAAGTTTTATTACTAGAAAAAGGGACGAAGCTCGGTAAAAAATTGGCCATTTCTGGCGGTGGTCGTTGTAATGTTACCAATCGTTTGTCTGTTGAAGAAATAGTTAAGCACATTCCTGGAAATGGTCGTTTTCTTTACAGTCCTTTTACGGTTTACAATAACGAAGATATTATCGCATTTTTTGAAGGACTGGGTGTGGGATTAAAGGAGGAAGATCATGGGCGTATGTTCCCCGTATCTAATCGTGCTCAAGATGTAGTCGATGCACTTATTCGTCAGCTTCAGCGGCTTCATGTTGAAGTACGCTTAAACACACCCGTTAATAAGCTTCTAATGGATGAGGAAAAAATTCTTGGGGTACGCCTTACAGATGGCACTGAAATTCGCAGTGAGGCCGTCGTCGTTGCGGTTGGTGGGAAAGCTGTTCCACAAACAGGCTCAACAGGAGATGGTTATCCATGGGCAGAACGTGCTGGTCATACAATCACAACACTTTTCCCTACTGAGGTTCCTGTTATCTCAAAAGAGGACTTTATTCAAGCTCGTGAGCTACAAGGGCTAGCGTTACGAGATGTCGCTGTCTCCGTTTTAAACAAAAAGGGCAAAGTACTTGTAACCCATCAAATGGATATGCTCTTTACCCATTTCGGATTAAGCGGTCCTGCTATTTTACGCTGTAGTCAATTTGTCGTTAAAGAATTAATGAAAACAGGTTACGAGCCTGTGACAATGCGTATTCAAACCCTTGTTGATTATAATGAAGAGACGTGTCTGCAATATTTAAACAGGTTGATAAAAGAAGATCCAAAAAAAGCAGTGAAAAATGTTTGGAAAGGAATTGCGCCTGAACGCTGGTTGTTATTTTTGTGTGAACGTGCAGATATCGATGTACAAATGACAGGCATTGAATTATCACAGGAAAAAATTCGTAACTTAGCTAGACTACTCGTTAATTTCACAATGACGGTTAGTAGTACGCAGTCTCTTGAAAAAGCATTTGTCACTGGGGGCGGAGTGTCTGTTAAAGAGATTGAACCAAAGACGATGGCCTCAAAGAAAAAGGTTGGATTATTCTTCTGCGGTGAAATCCTTGATATTCACGGCTACACAGGTGGCTATAATATAACGTCTGCACTTGTTACAGGACGTATCGCAGGGATGAACGCAGCACTGTAATATTACTGTATCTCGGACTTCTATCATCGATTTCTTATCACATAAATAGCGTGTCCTAAAATACGGACACGCTTTTTTTAGCCTTCTTTAGACATATACACTTCCTCAAACGGCTGAATAATGACAAATCCTTCACCTGAAAACGACATTTGAATGGACTCACCGCTCCCACGACCGATAAAAGTACGGAAGCTAATATCTGTTTTAAACTCTGGTGTCAAATTGCCTGACCATGCAACTGTAGCATGTGGATCCGTATAAACCGTCTCACCTGGCTTCACTAACAAGGTTAACGGTTCGAAATGTGTCGTTATCGCTACTTTTCCTGTTCCTTGTAATGTTACATTAAACAACCCACCTGACATGACTCCTGCCACTTTACGCATTAAATGAATATCCCACTCTACACTTGGCTCAAATGCAAGTAAGTCATTACCGTTGACACAAATAATTTCATCATTTAAATCGAAGATCGTTACTTTTTTTCCTTGATCGGCTAAATACAGTCGCCCGCTCCCTTTCGCTTTCATAAGTTGAGTACCTTCGCCTGTTATGGCCTTTTTAAACATTTTACCTAGACCATGCTCCAACACACGCTCACGCTCAAACTTTATATCGCCTGTATAAGAAATCATCGCACCCATTTTCGACCAAACTTCACCATTTAGGTTGACCTCTAGTACACGCTCAGTTTCTAACTCGAAATATTCGTTTTCGTTTTCATCCTGTTGTGTTTTATTGATAAATTCATTCAAAGAAAATTTCCCCATATCAATTTGCCGCCTCCTTATTTACTTTATATACGCATTAACTTTTAAAAAGATTCAATCAATAAAAGTTATAATTCAGCACTCTAACTAGACTTACTCAAATACGATTTTAAATAGCAATATACAAGGCAGTACTGTTTTAATTTCACGCTGAATGAAGATAACAGAGGGTGACAAAAAAACCTAGTTTTAGGTAACCATTTGAAAATTAATTCTTGAAACTTGCATTTGCTTTTCGTTGCAAAAATTCTCTTTTGGTAGCGAAATCACTTTATTTCCTGTAATGATATTGACATCAGACAACAGCTGTTATACATTAAAAAAAGATTAATCGAGTGTTATATAACAATAACTGCAAAAAAAGACCATACAAGCGTCATGTGCGAAATGACACTCATATGGCTAATACCTTCAAGTGCGAATTGAAAGTAAAATTTATCTTGTAGCGGAGACGTCTCCAACCTTTTGAGAAGCTTCTTTTAATGCTGTTTGTTTACGTATATCTGCACGTAACGTTAATGCAATTATTAATGAAGCTGCAATTAATCCTGTAAACACATAGAATACTGGAATATAGCTTCCATAAGCATTTTTAATTGCGCTTACTAAAAGCGGACCAAAAACACCACCTAATGACCATGTCGTTAATAAATAACCATGAATAACACCAAGTTGTTTCGTACCGAATAAATCACTTGCAAATGCAGGTAAATTCGAGAAGCCTCCACCATAGCAACTAACAACTAAGAAAATAAGTGCTTGGAAAATAATTACGTTTGTTGTATATGGTAAGACGATAAATGTAACTAGCTGTGCGATAAAGAAAATTACAAAGACGTTCGAACGACCAATATAGTCAGACACAGCAGCCCATACTAAACGACCACCACCATTAAATAATCCCATTACTCCTACCATCGCTGCGGCTCCCGCAACTGATAACCCTACAATTTCCTGAGCCATTGGAGATGCAACAGAAATCATCATAATACCTGCTGTTACGTTTACTAAATGCATCGCCCATAACATCCAAAAATGCTTAGTTTTTACAGCTTCACGCGCTGACATTACAGCTAAATCTTTTTTCACAACATCTTTACCATTTTTTGCAGCAGCCTTCATATTCGCTGGCATATAATCAGGTGCAGGCGGTACTATATATAAAGCCCCTAAAATCATTAACGTGAAATAACTTGCCCCTAAAATATAGTAAGTTGTAGAAATACCCACAGCCTCCATTAAGTTAGCTGCAACCGGTGCTGTAATTAGTGCCCCTGATCCAAATCCAAGTACAGCCATACCTGTTGCTAAACCTCGGCGGTCTGGGAACCATTTTACTAATGTCGATACAGGTGAAATATAACCAATCCCCATACCCAATCCACTTAGTAAACCATATGTTAACCAGTACATTGTTACGGAATCCATTGAAATCGCCACACCAGCACCAGCTTGTCCTGCTCCAAATAGAACAGCTGCTATCATCGCAGACTTACGTGGCCCCATTTTCTCTACTAAGTTACCAAATAATGCTGCAGAAGAACCAGCAAGCCCCATCATTATTGTAAAGGCAATCGTTACGTTTGTTTCACTCCAACCCATCTCTGTGACAATCGGTAGCTTATATACACTGTATGCATAGGCTCCACCGATCGAAAGATGAATAGCGATTGCGGATAATGCAATTAACCATCTATTTTTATTCATAAATTCTCTTTTCTCCCCTCTTTTGCTACTTGTGAAAACTTTATGAACGTCCTTGTAAAACAATTTACCACTTAGAATTATTCAAATGCAAGAAGTTTTTCAAAAAAATATTATTTCCCCAAAAAGTTTTTTATTTTTTACCCTTGTTGTATTACATCGAAAACCCTATAACCTCTAAGTAAATAGCTGTTTATTAAAGGAAAACCACAACACATTTTAGCTAATATTACTTTTCCACACTATTACCTTTGTTCATAAAAGTTATTCTAATATAATTAAATTTGTGCATATTTTCACATTCAATCTATGTATAGTTCATGTTTTTCTGATTCACTTATTTTCTTCACTCTTCTCCATAAATCATTTTCGAATATTCAACACATAGAAATATTTAGAATAAAAGAGAATTTTAAAACTTAAACAAAAGAAATTTTTTACATAAAAAGAAACCAAAAAATAATATTAAATGATATTTTTAACTTTTAATAAATTTCCACTTTAATAAACAAAATACATGTTGTGCATATTTCAAATTGAATGATCATTACCTATTCATTTTTATTATTCAAATATACATTTTTCCTTCAAAAGGAATTGTGTACATTCTTATTTAACTATGGCTAGTGATGTTATTTAAACGTAAAAGCAACTATTCCAATTAGTTTTCATGAAAAAACCTTTGTTATAGCATGCAAGTAAAAACTATACTTTTCAACTAATACTGCATTACCGCAAATTAATAATTTTATTAAAGAATTAAACTTCAAATAATAAGGAATTTTATTAACGAAATGGCTTTACAGGAGATGAGCTAGCTAGTTGGAGTGAACGAGCGTGGTCGTAAATCTTTAAAAGCTATTCAGGGGTTGTTGGTTCGTCGACCGCTAATTCAATTGCAGGTAAAGTAGGGATCAATACTATCCGAAAATTTAGGGGTTTTTATTAGTTAGTGGCTTATTAACATAAAGTACGTTCATTGTTATCAGGCTTGCTCTAGCATGCTTAGCCTTTTTTACCACACATACCTTAAACTTCTGCCACAGTGAGTCAAACAGCTGTCTATCAAAAGGGAAGTGCTTCAAGTTTATAGCTTGTGTCCTATTATATTGGCGGTGCTTTTAGGAATACATTGCTCAGTCCGGTACGGTACGGTCGATTTTCAAATGGCGGAGAATTGTCATGATTACAGTTTCTCTTCCTATAATATATATTTTTTATATTACGCAAGAAAGCTCCAAATTAATTTAGTAATGCATCAGAAAGAGATGCTCAGGAATAGCATCTCTTCTTTTTATGAAAAATAAATGATCAATACAATTATTAGTGGCACTAGTAGAATAAATGAACCTATCGATACATAATGCCTTTTTTCTTCCCGCCCATAATAATATTCAATCATAATAGAACTTAACGTGGAAATAGCTAAAAATCCGCATATTGCCACTGTATATAAAAACCAATCATTTATATTAAATAAAATTAAAGCTGCTGTTTGTAAACATTTAAAAATAAACGTTGTACGTTGATGGCTTCTATTTATATATTTCGGCTCCTTTGGAATGCTATACTTTTTTTGAATAGTTTTTTCTAATAGCCACCCTAAGAAGAGAGCAGTTATTATAAAAGTAAACATCTCACCAAAACTAATGTCTTTTTCTCTTTTTTGCATAAGAGCAATAAAAGCTGACGCAGCGTTGTCATCTTTCACTTTATAAAAGATATTTGTGTGTTGATCGATAAAACCTAATTGCCCATCATATAAGTACATTTTTAGCTGTACAACCTGCCCATTATCAAACTCCACCCATACATCGCTATATGAAAAATAATTATTATCCTTCTGCGATACGACTGACTTTTGAAGTGCATTGGCAAGGAGCTTTGTTTCCATACCTTCTTTATAACCTTTTTGTCCTAAATTCCAGCCAGTTCTTCCAGCCCTAAAGGTATCTTCCTTCCAATTTTGTGCAATGTTAAATTGTTTAATATCTTCATGTTGCACAAGTTCCACAATGGTAGCATGCTTAGCAGTATCTACTTGCTTCCATGGGCCAATTAAAATCAAAAAGAGTAAAGTCACGACTGTCCCAATAATAATCGTTGGATATTGCCACCTACTAGATTGCTTATTTTGCTGATTTACATTTTGCAAAATACGCTCCTGCAATTGTCGTGAGAAACGCGGGGCTTCTCCAAGCTCTTTATCCAGTTTATCCTTAAAAGACGTCATCTTCTAGCACCTCCCAATGATTCTTATCCAGTTTTTCCAGCAATATTTGTCTAGCTCTACGCAGTCTTGTTTTCACAGTATTTTCTGTACACATAAGAACCTCTGCTATCTCTCGAACCTTTAATTCTTGATAATAATAAAGAATGATTACTTCTCTATAGATAATCGGAAGCTCAAACAATGCCGTTGTCAAAATTCTTCGCTCATCCTTTTCAAGTACATCTTTTTCAGGCGTCCTTTTGCTAACTCCAATATGCAGTTTTTCAAATAAAATATGGCGCTTATTTTTCCAGCTTCGTAAATAGTCATGACTTTTATGTACTGTTATTTTTACTAAATATGTTTTTAGTGAGGATCGTTGTTCAAAGCGCTCCTGCTGACGATAATAGGCAAAAAATACATCCTGGACGATTTCCTCTGCAATAGCCCAGTCTTTAACATATAAATAAGCTACTCGAAGACAATATTCACCATGTTCATCCATAATTTTTGCTAAATGCTCATTCAAACAAACACCTCCCGTTTCCCATTCACACTATAGTCGTATCGAAATCTCAGTTGGTTTCAGTATAAAAGAAAAAAGTGCCCAAATTTCGGACACTTTTTTCATTATTATTATTTAACTACGATGTTAACAAGCTTACCTGGGATAACAATTATTTTCACTAAGTTTTTGCCTGCCATGTACTCTTGTACTTTGTCATCTGCAAGTGCTACTTTTTCGATTTCCTCTTTTGAAGCATCTTTTGCTACGACGATTTTGGCACGTACTTTGCCGGCAACCTGAACTGCGATTTCCACTTCATCATCAACAAGTTTAGACTCGTCATATGTTGGCCATTGCTCATATGAAAGTGTAGCATCATGACCTAATACCTGCCATAACTCTTCTGCAACGTGTGGAACCATTGGCGCTAACATCTTCACAAAGCCTTCTGCGTAAACTGTTGGAATAACATCCGCTTTGTAGCAATCGTTAATGAATACCATCATTTGTGAAATAGCTGTATTAAAGCGAATACCTTCATAATCCTCTGTCACTTTTTTCACAGTTTGATGGTATGATTTTTCAAGCGTTTTGTCATCAGAAGCTTGAATTTTCGCAGCAATTGTTCCATCTTCTTCATTGATAAATAGACGCCAAATACGATCTAAGAAGCGACGTGCTCCGTCCAAGCCATTTGTTGACCATGCAACAGATGCTTCAAGTGGACCCATAAACATTTCATATAGACGTAAAGTATCAGCACCGTGTGAAGAAATGATTTCATCAGGATTAACGACATTGCCTTTTGATTTAGACATTTTCTCATTACCTTCACCTAGAATCATCCCTTGGTTAAATAATTTATGGAATGGCTCTTTCGTGTGTACAACACCTAAATCGTATAGTACTTTATGCCAGAAGCGAGCGTATAGTAAGTGTAATACTGCATGCTCTGCCCCACCGATATAAATATCAACTGGTAACCAACGTTTTAGTAATTCAGGATCTGCGATTGCTTCTTTATTTGTTGGGTCAATATAACGAATGAAGTACCAGCTAGAACCTGCCCACTGTGGCATCGTATTCGTTTCACGACGACCTTTTTTGCCTGTTTCAGGATCAACAACATTTACCCATTCAGCAATGTTCGCTAACGGAGATTCACCCGTACCTGAAGGACGAATATTATCTGTTTTTGGTAGTACTAATGGTAATTCTGATTCTGGTACTGGCGTCGTTGTACCATCTTCCCAATGAATCATAGGAATTGGCTCACCCCAGTAACGTTGACGAGAGAATAACCAGTCGCGAAGACGATAAGAAATTTTCTTCTCACCTACTCCTTTTTCCTCAAGCCATTGAATTGCCTTAGCAATACCATCTTCTTTGTTTAAGCCATCAAGGAAGTCAGAGTTAATGTGCTTACCATCACCTGTGAAGGCTTCTTTGCTAATGTCTCCACCTTCAAGGACAGGAATAATTTCTAAACCAAATTCTGTCGCGAATTCATAGTCGCGCTCATCATGTGCTGGAACCGCCATAATAGCACCAGTACCGTATGATACTAAAACGTAGTCCGCAACCCAAATCGGCATTTTTTTGCCATTAATCGGATTAATTGCATAGGCACCTGTGAATACGCCTGTTTTTTCTTTCGCTAAATCTGTACGTTCTAAATCAGATTTCAATTTTACTTTATCTAAATAAGCTTCAACAACTTGTCGTTGTTCAGCAGTTGTAATTTGATCCACTAATTTATGCTCAGGTGCAATAACACAGTATGTAGCACCAAATAATGTATCAGGACGAGTTGTAAACACTGTGAAGTTTTCATCTGTGCCATCTATATTAAATGTTACTTCTGCACCTTCCGAACGACCAATCCAGTTACGTTGCATATCCTTAATAGACTCTGGCCAATCAACTTCCTCTAAGTCATCGATTAAACGATCAGCATAGGCAGTAATTTTAAGCATCCATTGCTTCATCGGACGACGTTCTACAGGGTGACCACCACGCTCTGACTTTCCATCAATAACTTCTTCGTTTGCAAGTACTGTTCCAAGTGCTGGACACCAGTTTACAGCTACTTCATCTACATAGGCTAAGCCTTTTTTATAAAGTTGGATAAAGATCCATTGTGTCCATTTATAATATTCTGGGTCTGTCGTGTTAATTTCACGATCCCAGTCATAGCTAAAGCCTAGCTCTTGAATTTGACGCTTAAATGTCGCAATATTTTTCGCTGTAAATTCTGCTGGGTCATTTCCTGTATCAAGTGCATATTGCTCTGCAGGTAAACCGAATGCATCCCAGCCCATAGGATGTAGGACGTTATAGCCTTGCATACGCTTGAAGCGTGAAAGGATGTCTGTCGCTGTGTAGCCCTCTGGATGTCCTACATGAAGACCAGCACCAGATGGGTATGGGAACATGTCTAACGCATAAAATTTTGGTTTTTCTGTTTCGTTTTCAGTTTTAAACGTTTTATTATCAGCCCAATATTGCTGCCACTTTTTTTCGATTTGTTGATGATTAAAACTCATTATTTTTCCTCCTTTGAATGTGTCATGCTCTTCAACTTAAGAATTGACAAAATATTTAAAAAATAAAAAAACTCGCCCCTTTCTTTGTTAGAAAGGGACGAGAGAATTCGTATCTCCCGCGGTACCACCCACATTAGTGATCACACTCGGCTTTAGCTTCCTTAACGCGGAAGGAACGGCACGAGCTGTTTCACTCGGGCAGACTCAGAAGGCGAGTTCAATTTGCTTTCCTACTAGCTCCCACCAACCGCTAGCTCTCTAAAAAGAAACACAAATTTACTATTCCTCATCATTGTCTTACATGTATTGCATTTATTCTAATGGAAAGTACTGAAAAGCACAAGACTTTGTTTACATACTAACCATTTTTGAACAAATTAAATCCCTATGAAGGTAACAATGTTCGAAATAAGTTGTATCCATAGTGCTCGCTTTATTTTAAACTACAAGAAAGCTCCGTAAAGATAACTCCTAGCGCATAAGCACCAGCATCCGGATAACCTAGGCTTCTTTCACCAACTGTTCCAGCGCGACCCATTCGAGCAACGATTTCCTTTGTATATTCCGCTCCTTTAACAGCAGCCTCTGCCCCTTTCTCAAAAGCTGTTTTAAAATCCGTACCAGCTGCAGCGCTTTCTGACCAGGAATTTACACAAGGTACAAGCGCATCTACAAGCGTTTTATCGCCTACCTCTGCCCCTCTTCCGAAAGAGCGCTCACCAACAGACTGAATACCTTTCAGCGTCGCTTGTAACATTTCAGCAAATTCTCCGACCGTTAATTCCATTTTCCCCTCTACTGCTTTACTAGCAGCTCGGAAAGCTCCGCCCCAAATTGGACCAGAAGCTCCTCCGCAATGTTCCATAATGATCATGGAACACGCATCAAGGAAAGTCCCCATAGTTAAATGTTCTTGATTTAGAATCGAGCTCCATCCTCGTTTTAATTGCTTAAATCCTTTAGCGACGCTCATTCCGAAATCGCCATCACCTGCATGAGTATCCAATTCGCAGAAAGGCACTTCGTTCTTAATAATAATTTCGCTCATTTTATCTACAAGATAAATCATATTATTTAAAGTGATTACCTCATTCTTGATGATCGCGTGTTCTTCCTCTGTTTCCGTCTCAAAGAAAACTTGATTCTCTTCTACGTAATCATTAATATCTACGTATTCTACACTCCCAACTGGTCCATCTACCTTAAATGCAGGTGTATTACATTCTTTCGATAGTAATGTTTTCAGCTCATCATCTAGTTTCATTACTGTTAGAGAAATCCCAGCCATTTCAATACTTGTCATGTAATTGCCGACAAACGTTCTATTGATTCGTATATTTCTTTTACTCAACTCTCTAGCAACTGCATTGTTAAACAGATAAAGTTCTTGAAGTGGTGTACCGCCAAATCCATTTACTAGAACAGCAATTTCAACCTCTTCATCTAGCCCTACATCTTTCATAAGGTCATTTGTCATACGTAAAGCTAATTCATCTGCAGTCATCATTTTTTCTCGTTTTCTTCCTGGCTCTCCATGAATACCGACACCATATTCCATCTCATCTTCACCCAATTTGAAAGTCGGTGATCCACTAGCTGGAACCGTACAAGAAGTTAGTGCTAGACCAATTGTTCGAACATTTGCCGCTGCTTTTTCCGCTACAGCTTTGACTTGCATCAAATCCATACCTTCTTCTGCTACCGCACCAGCAATTTTATGTACCAACACAACTCCCGCTACGCCGCGGCGTCCTACTGTATAAAGGCTATCTTCTACTGCTATATCATCATCTACGCGGACATACTCTACTTGAATGCCATCCTCTGTAGCTAAGTGAGCGCCATTTTTAAAATTCATAATATCTCCGCTGTAATTTTTAATAATGAGCAGTGTACCTTTTTTGCTGGCTGTTGCTTTAATTGCTTGATATACCTGTATTTGCGAAGGAGAAGCAAAGACGTCACCGCATACCGCAGCATCTAGCATTCCTTTTCCTACTAACCCCGCATGTGCCGGTTCATGTCCACTACCACCACCGCTAATTAAAGTTACCTTATTTTCATTCATTTCTTTTTTCTTAATTACTTTATATTTTTTTAACAACTCAAGTTCCGGATGAGCCATAACCATCCCATTACACATTTCCATAACGAGTGTTTCAGGTTAATTCATAATTTTTTTCATCTTAAATCCTCCCCTATAAGTTTTGTCACATACATTCTTCGAAGCCTACTCGTATCCATACTTCCATAATTATTCATAAGAGATTCCTGCTATGATACATCCCTTTCAAAATTACGCTATTTTCGAAAGCGTTTTCATAAATGGATAAAATGAACGAATTGTCTAAAGACCCCGATCTCATTTAAGGGTTGATGATAATGACCTCTCAGGCCGTTCATCTCCCACCTAAATCTTCGCCTTCGCTGAATTTCGAGGTGGGAGTTTTGGACCTGACGCTTCTTTTTCGGTACAGACAAATTATTACCCGTTAATGCGGGATAAAGGGTAAAACTTTAATCAGTGGGGATTCTTCATCCCCACTGATCATTAGTCTTCACCAATCAGGCACTTAGGAGCAGTTAAATTATTTACTGCCCCTTTATTGTGAGATAATTCCTGACATTCACGGAAGGCAAAATGCTTACACCCAATACATTTATTTGTATCTAAATAGCTTAAAGATTTAGTTATTGCTTCTCCCGTATGCGGATAGAAATTATTCTCACCAATTGCATCGTATAGACCATTGCGCTGCAGTGCTATTTTTAATTCATCTTGCACACCTGTAACTAAAATGGTGCCACCCTGTGCTTTGAAATTCCGGATGACATTACCAAAATTTGCCTCACCCGTTGAATCCAAAAATGGCACTTTACTCATACGTAGTATTAAAACTTTTTGTTGTTGATGAACAGAACTTATTATAGCCTGCTCAAAAGTTTGGGCTGCGCCAAAGAAAAGCGGACCCTCAATTGTATAAATACTAATTTGTGGACAATCACGCTTCTGATGAACAGCATGTGATTGCACCTTCCCATTCTCTTTCGTATGATCCGGTAATACCTTTGTTACTACAAGCTTTTCACTCATGCGCTTCGCAAATAATACGACTGCTAACACAAGCCCCACCTCTACAGCTAATGTTAAGCTTGTAAAAACAGTCAGTAGAAACGTAATCATTAAGACCAAGGAATCTCCTGATTTCAATTTAAGGATATGCGCAAAATGTTTTTGCTCACTCATATTCCAAGCTACAACCATTAAAACTGGCGCCATACTTGCCAATGGGATATTTGAAGCAACTGGTGCTAATAATAATAAAGTGACTAATACAAATACGCCATGAATAATACCTGACATTGGTGATGCTGCACCTGTTTTAATATTTGTCGCAGTACGGGCAATAGCACCCGTTGCAGGAATCCCCCCAAATAAAGGGGTTACGATATTAGCAATCCCTTGACCAATAAGTTCTCGGTTACTATTATGTTTCGTATTTGTCATCCCATCCGCTACTACCGCTGATAAAAGGGATTCAATTCCACCAAGCATGGCAATCACAAATGCTGGACCAATAAGTAGCTGAATTCGCTCGAATGTGATATCTGGAATTGCAAAATCCGGTAATGTATTTGGAATTACTCCATAGGCTGTTGCTATTGTGGCAACTTGTCCAGAAAAAAAGATTGTTGCTACAAGTGTAGAAACAACAATGCCCGCTAACGCCGCAGGTACTTTAGGCAAAACTTTCGGTGTTATTAATATAATGACGAGACTAATAATTGCCGTTAAAACACTATAAAAACTTGTAGTATTAATATGCGTAAAAATTTCTTTTATATTGTCAATAAAATACTCATGGCTTTTAATATTTTTCAAACCTAAGAAATTGGCAATTTGACCTGTAAAAATAGTAACAGCAATTCCAGCTGTAAAACCTATCGTCACGGGACGTGGGATAAATTTTATTAATGAACCTAGTTTAAAAATACCCATTAAGCACAAAATAATCCCGGCCATTAATCCAGCAATTAGTAAGTTTTCATAGCCATACGAAATGACAATCCCTAGCAGAATTGGCACAAACGCCCCTGTAGGTCCCCCAATTTGATATTTCGACCCACCAAAAATAGAAATAAGTATACCAGCAATAACAGCTGTATATATGCCATACTCGGGCTTAACGCCTGACGCAATGGCAAAAGACATCGCAAGTGGTAATGCCACAATCCCGACAATAGTCCCTGATATTAAATCTTTCTTTAAGTGATGAATAGAATACCCTTCATATCTCCCTGTAAACAGTGACTTCATCTATAAATCTTCCCTTCAAAAAGGTAAATGTTTCATAAAAAACGCTACATATCCCCTTCATTTTCGTTAATAGTCATCTCTTCTAATCTTGTAATAGTATTTATTAAGTGATTGTTGAAAATATCTTTTGCTATACTAAGTAATTCAACAATCATCGGATCACTTAAAGAATAGTAAACTTTTTTACCCTCTTTCGTCCCATACACGATATTTTTCCCTCGTAATACACTTAATTGCTGAGAGACAGCAGAGCCTTCTTTTTCTAAGCAGCTTTGAATTTCGTTGACACTTTTTTTGCCATCTACTAGTAATTCCAATATTCTGATTCGTAATGGATGTGCTAAAGCTTTAAAAAAATCCGCCTTAAATTGCTGTAAGCCCTCTTCCACATATATCCCTCCAAGAAACTTCATCTTTACATATTCAAATATTTGAATATGTATGATTGATTGTACGCTAATACGTGTAAATTTTCAATATCCAACATAAAAAAAACGAGCTAAAAACGTGGCTTTCGCACATTTTAGCTCGTTCACAACACTTTTTGTTAAATTCAACCATTATCAGTCTGTCACTATTTTATTCTTTCGTAAAGGGTAATCATAGATAAGACACGGAATAATCGCAAACAAAACAATGATTACTAAAATCAAAACAAGTGCAATCATTCCAAATTGATCGACCATAATACCACCAAATAAAGGACCTATCATACGACCTGCTGTTGCCGCACTATTGATAATCCCTTGATAAAAGCCCTGACGTCCTTTTGGTGCAAGCTGATTAGCGATGGTAGGTAAAACGGGCGTATAAAACATTTCGCCAAACGTTAACACAACCATGGCGGCAGCAAACATTTTAAAATCACTCGCAAAAGCAATAATTCCAAAAGATAATGCGATAAGGACAATACCAAATACTAATTGCCGCTTCAATTTATTTTCCCAACGCTTCACTAGTGGTGCAATTAACGGTTGCCCTAAAACGATAAGCAGGCCATTAATCGTCCAAAGTAAGCTGTACTGTTTCAATCCTAATCCTAGATCTTGCGTATAGGAAGAAATAGTTGCACTCCATTGTGAATAAGCTAGCCAGCATAATACAGAGGATGAACTTACAATTAATAATGCATAAAACGGTGCTTTATTAATAATTCGTTTACTTTCACTTACTACATTTTTCGGTGCAATGCTACCCTCTTCAAATCTTTTAAAAGTAAATAACGCTATAAAAAAGAACAACATATACATGACTAAGTTGACCTTAAATACATAGTCAAACTGATAATCAGCAACAATCCCAGCAAGTGCAGGTCCAATTGCCACTCCTAAATTTTGAGCTAAATAAATTGCGTTAAAGGCCTTCCGTCCGCCCTCAGGCCACGCAGTTCCAGCTAAAGCAAACATTCCAGGAAATACGATACCTCCACTAAAGCCGAGTATCGTTAAGAACCATACATAATGTGGCCAGCCGTGCCAAATCGTTAAACCAATTAATGAGGCAATCGTCAAAAAAATGCCAAACATTATTGATTTATAGCCCCCTATTCTATCAAATAAATAACCACCTAATAGATTTCCCATTACGCCGGCAGCAGAATTCAACATCAAAACAAAGCCAGCCATTGCAAGCGACTTCCCTAAATGATCATGCAAATAAATGGCGTTTAAAGGCCATAAAAAAGAGTTGCCCGTCGTGTTCACCAGCATTCCAATAATTAAAAACCAAACACTTTTTGGCATAGAATGACCTCCATTATTTCGCTACTCTAAATAGTTAGTTTATGTTGAAAAATACAAAAGTACAAGAAAAATAATTTTACCCTTTTTACATAGGCTTAAGAATACTTTTTGTGTAGGTTTCGGTCGGCCCTCCTCATGATTTTTCTCCGGTCGACGCACTTTTCGCTCGGCTCCCTCACGGTTTGCTCCAGTCACCCACATAATTATTAAATTCTTACCTCATGACGGAACCATTGACACATGATAAAATATAGTGTTAGAGGAGTGAAATAAATGACAGAAACAAACTTTCCTTTTCCTTCAGATGGAAAAAGGTACTATACATGGAATCGCTATTTACGTGAGCAATTTGGTCATAAAGTTTTTAAAGTAGCACTGGATGCAGGCTTTGACTGCCCAAATCGTGATGGTACAGTTGCCTTTGGGGGCTGTACGTTTTGTAGTGCTGCAGGTTCTGGTGATTTTGCAGGCAACAAAGTTGATCCGATTGAGGTGCAATTTGCTGAAATTCGTGACAAAATGCATCAAAAATGGAAGGACGGCAAGTACATGGCCTACTTCCAGGCGTACACAAATACACATGCACCGCTACCAGTATTAAAGGAAAAATTTGAAGCAGCTTTGGCCCAGGAAGGTGTTGTTGGATTATCCATCGCAACTCGCCCAGACTGTCTGCCAGATGATGTAGTCGAATATTTAGCTGAATTAAATGAACGCACCTATTTATGGATTGAGCTAGGACTTCAAACTGTTCATGAAAAAACAGCAAATCTCATAAACCGTGCTCACGATTATGCAACATATGTAGAAGGTGTTGAAAAACTACGAAAGCATGGAATTCGCGTATGCTCTCACATTATTAATGGTCTTCCTCTTGAAGACTATGACATGATGATGGAAACAGCTCGCGAAGTCGCAAAGCTTGATGTTCAAGGCATAAAAATTCATTTACTGCACCTTTTAAAAGGTACGCCAATGGTGAAGCAATATGAAAAGGGTATGTTAGAATTTTTAGATCAGGAAGTTTATACAAAGCTAGTAGCAGATCAACTTGAAATTCTACCACCAGATATGGTTATTCATCGTATTACAGGCGATGGACCAATTGATTTAATGATTGGCCCGATGTGGAGTGTTAATAAATGGGAAGTATTAAACGGAATTGATGCTGAGCTTGAACGCCGTGGAAGCTGGCAAGGAAAATTTTATAAATCCGAGGTTGCCAAATGAAGCTACAACGCGTTTTACAATATGCTCAACAGCTAATAAAAGATACAGTTGAAGAGGGCGACACTGTGGTGGATGCCACTGCTGGAAACGGTCATGACACTTTATTTTTAGCCCAGCTTGTCGGAGATGAAGGCCAAGTATACGCCTTTGATGTTCAAAAGAGCGCAGTCGATGCAACACTCCATCGTCTTTTAGATAATGGCTTAGAGCATCGTGCACTTGTTTTACATAGAGGGCATGAAGAAATTGCCAAATATGTACACAAGCAAGTTGCTGCTGCAATTTTTAATCTTGGTTATTTACCTGGTAGTGATCATGACATTATTACAAAGCCAAATACTACGATACAAGCAATTCAGGATTTGTTAAAATTGCTCAAAATCGGTGGTCTTATTGTCCTTGTCATTTATCACGGTCATCCGGGTGGCAAGGAAGAACGAGATGCAGTAATAGAGTATGTCAGTCAACTACCCCAAAAATATGTACATGTATTAAAATACGAGTTTCTAAATCAACAAAGTGATCCACCCTTTGTTATTGCTTTAGAAAAAATGAAAGATGATCCTTTAATCTAATCTTTCTAGCCCGAAATAAGATACTATTTCGGGTCTTTTTTTAGCTCATCACCATAATGTAGCGTTGATTTCCTTCCACCAGAAGCGTCCGCAACCTATATATTGCATACGTTTTAACAATTGTTATCTCCAACTTTTGGTGATAAGCTTTTTTTGATTATTGTTCCCATTCCTTTGTTATTCATATCATGAGTCCTTCGAATCACATGTATGTTAATTAGGAAAAAATAGGTTTATTGAGCGATAAAAGGCTCTTCACCAAAACGTGTGGTTGATTTCCGTTCCGACTGGGCGCTTTGTAGCTGACGCTTCGCTTTCGCACAGAGCAGAGCTTCCTGGGGGCGTCCGATGAGCCGCTTCACTCGCGTTGCTCGCTCCAGGGTCTCATCTGTGACGCTAATCCCCAAGGAGTCGCCCAGTCTCCACTACAATCAACCAAAATACAGCGCATATATTTTAAAAAATGTCATCCACAACTTTTGGGGATGAGCCCGATAAAAGGATTTTTCGTCATTGCTAATAAATTTCCATTTTAACTGATTGTAGTGTAGAGCTACTCGAGTGCTCCTGTCACAGAGCGAAGCTTCCTACGGGAAAGCGAGACAGACGAGACCCTGCACGGAGCGAATGTTTTCTGTGCGAAAGCGTAGTGCTAACGTAGCGACAGCGACAATAATGTTTTATCTGTGCGAAAGCGTAGTGCAACGTAGCGGCAGCAACAATAATGTTTTATCTGTGCGAAAGCGTAGTGCAACGTAGCGGCAGCAACAATACGAGTGGAGGAAGCGGCTCGACGCTCAACACACCTGATATAAAATAGAAAGCTATCTAATAGAAGTTAAAATCTATTAGATAGCTTTCTCATTATTGTCTATTTATTTTTACGTTTTTCATTATAATCTACCCAGAAATCTGCACCTTTAATTCCTAGTTTACGAGGATCAAAAACAGGATCTTTTCCTTCTTTTTTCTGTTTCTCATAATCCTTTAATGCAACAATAGCAGGTTTCATAATAATTAAAATGGCTAAAACGTTAATCCATACCATGAGGCCAAGTCCAACATCTCCCATTGCCCAAGCAAGGTCAGATGTGCGTATAGTACCGTAGAACGAAGCAATTAAAATAGCAAATTTCGCAATCCAAATGGCGACTTTTTCTGTACCTCCTGAGAATAAATAAGCTACATTTGTTTCGGCAATATAGTAATATGCCATTATTGTCGTAAAAGCAAAGAAGAATAATGCAATCGCTACGAATGGGCCACCAAAGCCTGGTAGTGAAGAGTCAACCGCATATTGTGTGTATGCTGCACCTTCTTTAATACTTTTCGCAAATGTTATTTGTTCATCCCCAGTTAATCCGTCTTTATTGAATTCACCAGTATAAATAAATGAATCAGTACCTTCTGCAGCTTTTTCATCCTGCACATTATACATTCCAGTAAATAAAATCATAAATGCTGTAGCTGAACAGATTAATAATGTATCAATGTATACAGAAGCCGCTTGCACGATTCCTTGTTTAGCAGGGTGTGATACTTCTGCTGCCGCAGCCGGATGCGCTCCTGTCCCTTGACCGGCCTCATTTGAATAAATTCCGCGTTTAACGCCCCATGCAATAGCAGATCCAATTATACCACCAAAGATTTCTTGCGCACCAAATGCGCTAGAAAAAATTAATGCAATTACAGCTGGTACTTCTTTAATATTCATTGCAATAATGATAAGAGCCATAAGAATATAAGCTAGTGCCATGAAAGGTACTATAATCTGTGCAGCATTGGCAATCCATTTAACCCCACCGATAATAATAGCACCTAGTAATACGGCAATAATAAGTCCTGTAATCCAAGTATCAATGTTAAAAGCGTTTTCAACAGCTGTCGCAATTGCATTCGATTGAACACCCGGCATCAAGATTAACATTGCAGCTAATGCGGCAATAGCAAAAATAACTGCAAACCACTTTTGCCCCATTCCCTTTTCTATGTAATATGCGGGTCCGCCACGATATTCTGTATCTTTCTCTTCTTTATAAATTTGAGCCAACGTCGACTCAACGTAAGCAGTCGCCGCACCGATAAAGGCAATTGCCCACATCCAAAAAACAGCACCAGGTCCCCCCATCCCGATTGCTGTAGCAGTACCGGCAATATTACCTGTACCTACTCGACCAGATAGTGCGATAGACATCGCCTGAAAGGATGAAATCCCCTTTTCAGATTTTTCACCTTTAAACATTAAAACAAACATATCTTTAATGTGTCTTACTTGTAGGAATCGTGTAATGATTGAAAAAAAGAGTCCAATCAATAAAATACCATAAATAAACCACGGTCCCCATAAAATGGCATTCAGTTTCTCAACGATTGCTTCCATCTTACCCCTCCATTTTGAAAATTTTTCTTTAAGTCATTATAGTATTACACTTTTCAGAAAATTACAATATTATATTGATAGATTAATTCCCAAAAGTTGGGTATGGTATTTTTTAAACGTATATCGTGTATGGAAGTTAATCGGAGTGAAGGCTGGACGACACCTTTGGGGATCAGCGTCACAGATGAGATTCTGGGCGAGCAAATAGAAAAACGAAGGCATTATCACGTCCTGTGATAATGCCTTCGTTACTATTATCGTATAGTTGCTGGCGCTTTGCTTTCGCACATAAAACATTTGTTGCTGTCGCTTCGCTTTCGCACATAAAACATTTGTTGCTGTAAGCGGCTCATCGGACGCCCTCTGGAAGGCTCCTTTTTGGAACGAAAAATGGTGATGAGCCACTTCTAGCTAATTGAAGAGGCAATTCACTACTCTATGATATATCCAATTCTTCGAAGAGCATTATTTATAAAATCACGTAAATAAATAAAAATCTCTTCTCGCTCTACTTCATGAAATAGATTATGATAGCAATTTTCCCATTCTTTGAATTGAAACTCTGTAAACTCCTGCTGATAAAGCCAATTTCGAGTTTGTTTCGTTTCAGTAATACTATCTTTTTCAGCTGTCATAACTAACATAGGTCTATTAGGGAATTCAGCTTGTGGCAATAACACTAGATTACGCATCATTTGCTGTAGCTCTCTATACCATTTCACGGAAACGACTGACATAAAAGGAACCTCATCCTTCATCTCATCTCTTCCTTCTACACTGCGCGTTAATGTATTTAATGTAATTTCATGAGTCATTTTCACATTTGCTGTCAGGGCACTTAGGCTAGTTAAAGCATTAGATAGTTTACCTGGCAATAACTTTAAAAGTAGCCAAGGTGAAGTTAAAATAATACCTGCGCATTCATATTTTCGCTTATGCATGGTATGTAGTAACAATGTTGCGCCAAGCCCATGTCCTATAAAAAAGACAGGTAAATTATATGAAAAAGCATTCTCTATTAAATTCCTTGTATACTTGTTGTACTCTTTAAAATCTTCATCATGAACACGCGAAAACCCTACATTTAAACCATGATTTGGTAAATCCCCCATGACTATGTGGAAGCCTTCCAATCTAAGTTTTTCTATAAGCCACGCATACCAGCGGTGATTTTCATATGCACCATGAATAATAGCAACCACAGCCTTCGCTTGTCCATCAGCTTCCCATTTCCACATTTTACATAGTCCTCCTAAAAAAATAATTACACAATGATTATATCGAAATATCTCACTCATTTTAATTTTATATTTCCATCAAGTTGCGTATTTGATACGATAATATTACATCATAGAAAGAAAAGAGGCGATTCTCATGATCTATCCATTTAAAGGTAAAACACCCAAAATCGATCCATCTGTTTTTATTGCCGATTATGCAACCGTTACTGGTGACGTTACAATAGGTGCTGAAACAACAATTTGGTTTAACACAGTTATTCGAGGTGATGTATCACCAACAATCATCGGAAAAAGAGTTAGTATTCAAGACCTTTGTTGTTTGCATCAAAGCCCTAAATATCCACTCATTATTGAAGATGAAGTAACAGTCGGGCATCAAGTAACTTTACATAGCTGTACGATTCGTAAAAATGCCTTAATAGGTATGGGCTCAATAGTATTAGACGGAGCGGAGATTGGAGAGGGTGCATTCATTGGGGCGGGTAGTCTTGTACCTCCAGGCAAAGTTATTCCTCCGAACAGCTTAGCATTAGGTCGTCCAGCAAAGGTTGTACGAGAATTAAATGCTGAAGATAAAGAAGATATGGAACGTATCGTACGTGAATATGCAGAAAAAGGTCAATACTATAAATCTCTTCAAACAAAAAATAAATAGCTAAATTGAAGCAACTCCACGTTTTCTTGGACAACCAAGCTATACATAGTTGTCATTAGGAGCTAATTTTTTCAAAAAAAACAGTAAAAGGGGCTATTAGAACACCAAGCCCCTTACTGTAAAATAATTTTATAGCTATTGCATTATTTTAGCTAAATAATTTATAGCCCTGCTTTTTCTTGTAATGCGGCAGCTTTGTCTGTTTGTTCCCAAGGTACATTTAAGTCCGTACGACCGAAGTGACCATATGCTGCAGTTTGCTTATAAATAGGGCGACGAAGGTTAAGCATTTTAATAATCCCTGCTGGGCGTAAATCGAATAGCTCGCGCACCCATTCTACAATTTCATTTTCCTTAACTTTCCCTGTCCCAAATGTATCCACAGCAATAGATACTGGTTGAGCAACACCAATTGCATAAGCAAGTTGTACTTCAGCACGTTCTGCTAAGCCTGCTGCTACGATATTTTTTGCCACATAGCGTGCTGCATATGCCGCTGAACGGTCTACCTTAGTTGCGTCTTTACCAGAGAAAGCACCTCCACCATGACGTGCATAGCCACCGTATGTATCAACGATGATTTTACGTCCTGTTAGACCAGCATCACCTTTTGGACCACCTATTACGAAACGACCAGTTGGGTTGATGAAATATTTAGTATTGACATCTAGTAATTCACTTGGAACAACTGGAGTAATAACGAATTCTTTTAAGTCGGCTTGAATTTGTTCAAGCGTTGCTTCTTCATCGTGCTGTGTTGAAATGACAATCGTATCTACGCGTACTGGTACATTGTTTTCATCATATTCAACCGTTACTTGCGTTTTTCCGTCTGGACGTAAATATGCAAGTTCGCCAGATTTACGTGCTTCCGTTAAACGACGAGCCAATTTATGCGCTAAACTGATTGGTAATGGCATAAGCTCTGGTGTTTCGTTACATGCATAGCCGAACATTAAGCCTTGGTCACCTGCGCCAATTGCTTCAATGTCAGCGTCTGTCATAGAACCTTCACGCGCCTCTAAAGCTTGGTCTACACCTAGAGCAATATCAGGTGATTGTTCGCCAATAGCAACAAGTACTGCTAAGTTTTCAGCATCAAAACCATATTTTCCACGAGTGTAACCGATTTCTGCTACAGTATCACGGACGATACCTTTAATATCTACATATGTAGAAGTAGTAATTTCTCCTGCTACTAATACTAAGCCTGTTGTTACAGTTGTTTCACATGCAACACGTGCATTTGGATCTTCTGCTAAAATAGCATCTAAAATGGCATCCGAAATTTGGTCACAAATTTTGTCTGGATGTCCTTCTGTTACACTCTCTGATGTAAACAGTCGACGGTTTGTCATTTGGTTTTCCTCCTATTACGCTTACAATAATATTTACGAATAATACGGTACTCATTACCCATGTCAAGTCTGCCCCTAAGGATTGAACTCTCAAGCCGTTGTTGCTGTCGCTTCGCTTTCGCACAGAAAACATTTTGTTGCTGTCGCTTCGCTTTCGCACAGAAAAACATTTTGTTGCTGTCGCTTCGCTTTCGCACAGAAAACATTTGCTGATTGTAACACGAGGATTTTTGAAAGATCCGTCATTATAATAAGGAAAGAATTACACATACTTACCTTTACATTCGTTTTTAACAATAAAAAAATCCTTTTCTCACGCTTACTTAACATGAGGAAAGGAAATAATGACTTCGTAACCTTTCACTCTTATCGTTCAAGGGGTTTCCCTTGCATCAGGTTGGCACCAACGCATGTCGTGAAATAGTTCATGCAGGTTGCCGGGTTTCATAGGGCCTGACCCTCCACCAGCTCGGGATAAGAGTATCCGTTCAATATATCATAATACGTAAAAGGTCGAACGTTGTCAAATATTTTTGTTGTATTCTCCATCTTTTGGTGATGCGTCCAAAATAATCCCTACTCTCCACCTCACATCATGTGTTAACATATGTGTGACCCTTTAATCTTCATTCAGCAAATGTTTTCTGTAGCGAAAGCAAATTGTCAGCTACAATGTTGTTTTTGTAGCGAAAGTGGATCGTTAGCTATGGAATATTGCCATCTCTACATGTGGTGGATGAATATAGTTGTAGCCCCTTTTCAGTCGGTGACAAGCTCCGTCTGATAAAAACCAGCTTAGAACTTCACATCCTGTGCGAACCTCATGTTGGCAAAAATCTTCCAAATGCAATTTAGCTATGACGGAAGTGATTGTGTAATCACTTGATTATAAATAGGGTGAAAAGCATTCTTAAAACGAATAAATTAACTTTTTGTCGTTTTCTTGAAAAGTAATAAAATCTCAAAAATAATTTCTGAATTAGTATAGATTATTTAAGCAATTGTGTTATACTATTTTTGAAATTAAGAAAATCTCCCTTAGACTCATGGGAATACTATAAAAAAGGATGGTATTTAATCGATGAATTCAGTAGAAATTGCAAACGAACTGAAGGAATTATTAAAAGGCGGTAACATTAATGTTCAACTTTCAGTAGCTCAATTAGCTGAAAAGGCTACATCTCGTGGTGAAGCTATGTTAACAGTAGATGGTGCTGTTCGTGCAGAAACTGGAAAATATACTGGTCGTTCACCTAAAGATAAATATACAGTAGAAGAAGAAAGCACAAAAGATAAAATTGACTGGGGAAAAGTAAATCAACCAATTTCTTCTGAAGTGTTCGATAACTTATATGTAAAAGTAGTAAAATATTTGAAAGAACGTGACGAATTATTCGTATTCAAGGGCTTTGCTGGTGCTGACAAAGATTCACAATTAAGCATCCAAGTAATCAATGAATACGCTTGGCACAATCTTTTCTCTCATCAATTATTCATCCGTCCAACTGAAGAAGAATTAGCTTCTCATGTTGCTGACTTCACAGTGATCTCAGCTCCTAACTTTAAAGCAGACCCTGCTATCGATGGCACAGCTTCTGAAACATTCATCATTGTATCACTTGAAAAGAAAATCATCCTAATCGGTGGTACTGAATATGCTGGAGAAATCAAAAAATCTATTTTCGGTATTATGAACTACTTATTACCGCAACAAGGTATCCTTTCAATGCACTGCTCAGCAAACGTTGGTGAAGCTGGTGATGTTGCATTATTCTTCGGTTTATCTGGTACTGGTAAAACTACTTTATCAGCTGATCCTGACCGTAAGCTTATCGGTGACGATGAACACGGTTGGTCTGATAATGGTGTGTTCAACATTGAGGGCGGTTGCTATGCAAAAACAATTAATCTTTCAGCTGAAAAAGAACCAGAAATCTACAACGCAATCCGCTTCGGTTCTGTTCTAGAAAACGTAGCTGTTGATCCAGAAACTCGAGTTTGTGACTATGATAATGGTTCATTAACAGAAAATACACGTGTAGCTTATCCAATCCAATACATTGAAAATATTGTAGATCCATCTGTTGCAGGTCACCCAAAAACAATCATCTTCTTAACAGCTGATGCATTTGGTGTATTACCTCCAATCAGTAAATTAACAAAAGAGCAAGCAATGTACCACTTCCTTAGCGGTTTCACATCTAAACTTGCTGGTACAGAACGTGGTGTAACAGAGCCAGAACCAGTATTCTCAACTTGCTTCGGTTCTCCATTCCTTCCACTTCCAGCAACAGTTTATGCTGAAATGTTAGGTCAAAAAATTGACGAGCACGGTGCACAAGTATACTTAGTAAACACTGGTTGGACTGGTGGCGAATATGGTACTGGTAGCCGTATGAAGCTTTCTTACACTCGTTCAATGGTACGTGCTGCAATTGATGGCAAATTAGCTAATGTTGAAACAATTCAAGATTCAGTATTTGGTTTAAACATTCCAACTGCTATTGAAGGTGTACCAACAGAAGTACTTAATCCTCGTGATGCATGGGCAGACAAAGTTGCTTATGATAAAAAAGCTGCTGAACTTGCTGGTTTATTCAACGAAAACTTCAAGAAATTCTCAAACGTTTCTGAAGCTATCACTAAACTTGGCGGTCCATTAAAATAATTCACTAAGCAAAGGGAACGATTTCAGTCGTTCCCTTTTTTATTTTCCCTCTTCTTTAGAAAAGGCCACTTGTGTATAATTCATAATAGAAGTTTTAGGGGGATACATATGAAAAGAAAGTACAAAGTGATTATTACCATTGTCAGTCTTCTATTAGTATTGTTTGTTGGGGCTGGATTTTTTGCAGGGAATTATTTCTTTAATCTCGCCTTAAATCCTAATACAGATAAATCAGCCGTGCTTAATGCGCCGCACAATTCTATTGCTATTAGCCCTGAGGATGCTAAAGAAAAAGAAGAAAGTAAAAAGTGGTTTAAAGAGAATTTTGAGGACTCTTTTATACAGTCTTTCGATGATTTGAAATTGCATGCCTATACGCTTAAAAATACAAACGAAACAAATAAATGGGCAATTGTTTTCCATGGATATTCATCTGATGGCTCACAAATGTCAAAGTATGCTAAGCATTATTATGATATGGGCTTTAATGTTCTCATACCAGATGCAAGAGGTCATGGTAAAAGTGAAGGAGACTATATTGGTATGGGCTGGCACGATCGACTAGATGTAGTTTCATGGATTAATAATGTTATCAGCTCTAATAAAAACGCTGAAATTGTTTTGTATGGTGTTTCCATGGGAGGCGCTACAGTGATGATGGCCTCAGGAGAGGATTTACCTGACAATGTTAAGGCTATTATTGAGGATTGCGGCTATTCCTCAGTTTGGGATGAATTCTCCTATCAGTTGAAAGCAATCTTTAAATTACCCGCCTTCCCTATTATGCATTTTTCTTCGGCTGTTACGAAATTAAAAGCTGACTATACGCTTGGCGAAGCCAGTGCCGTCGAGCAAGTAGCAAAATCGAAAACGCCGATGCTGTTCATTCACGGAAGTAAAGATACATTTGTTCCTTCTGATATGCTTAATGAAGTATATGAGGCTGCTAATGTACCGAAGGAAAAATTAATAGTTGAAGGTGCTGGACATGGCGGTGCAGAAAGCGTTGCTGGTGACTCTTATTGGGAAACTATTAATAACTTTTTAGCAAAATATATAGAGTAAACGACCTTTTTTCTACCGCTCAGGTGGCTGCGCAAAGCACCCGAGCGGTTTTTTGTCCTACTTGACGAGCAGGTTTCCTCCTGACCTGAGCGATTCTAAGGGCTACCCGAGCAGTTTTCCGCATGACCCGAGCGATTCTGAGGGCTACCCGAGCAGTTTTCCGCATGACCCGAGCGATTCTAAGGGCTACCCGAGCAGTTTTTCGTCTTACCTGAGCGATTCTGAGGTCTACCCCGCATTAATATATTTTTTATTCCAAAAGAGTTTCTACATTAGAATCGTTGAATGGAAAGACAGCTTGCATACCTTATTGTCGTTTCATCCATTCGCAAAGTGCATGTACTGTTTCTCGATTTTTTGCCGGTGGATACTGATGAGCGTAGCGATGATCATACCATGTCTCAAATGTTTTATTAGCATCCTTTAAATAAAATTCTAACTGCCTTGCATGTTCAATATCTACATTTTCATCAAGGTAGCCATGAATAATAAGTACTGGTGCTGTAATGTGCTCAATCTCAAATAGTGGTGTTCGAGCATCATAAGCCTCTGGTACACGATTAGGCGTCCCTCCTATAACACGCTTCATCATACGGCGCATATCTGACCGCTCCCAATATGTAGCTGTTGCATCAGATACGCCTGCCCATGTTACAACAGAGGTAATATCTCTACGTAATATCGCCGTCCAAAGTGCCATAATACCACCACGTGAAAAACCAAAGATATGAATATTATCATTACAAAACTGTTTTAGCACGTCTACAGCATATACAGCGTCATAACGATCCGCTCCTGCAAACTCATCTCGACCTTCTCCACCTCGATTGCCACGGTAATATGGAGCAAAAACGATAAAGCCTTGTGCTGCAAACTGTGCGACTCGCGAAGGTCTAACCATACCAATGCTTTGCATACCGCCACGTAAATATAAAAAGCCATCATATGTACCTTCTGCCTTAGGCTCCGCTAATAATCCCTTCACACGTAGACCCTGTGACATATAAGTAATTTCTGTTAAACGAATAGCTGGATTTGGCGAAGGATAGGCACGTTTTTCAACGATTTCACCATTGGTCATAATGCTTCAACTCCTCCAGCATTTTCTGCATTCCTTCATCCTTCATATGAAAGCTTAAATTTGGATGATTAGCAAATTCATCATCCGTTAACCAAGTCATCCCTGATGTTTCTAAATCAAATTCGATGTCCTCCTGCCCTGCATACTGTGCGGTAAAGACCGTTTTACAAAATAAGATGTCATCATGAACCGCGTATTCTGCAAACCATCTAAGTTTTTTTACATGAACACCAGTCTCCTCGAATACTTCCCTAATCGCTGCCTGCTCCAAAGTTTCTCCAGGTTCTTGCTTTCCACCTGGAACCTCTACACCACGACGTTTATGAATCGTACATAACCACTTATTTTCATGCTTTAAAAAAACAAGTACATGCTTAGGTTCTACCCCAAGCTTACCTCTTGTAAAACTTAAATCCACTTGTAAACCATTTAAGTCCGTAAATGAGAACATACTCTTCACTCCTTTTTCATATTGCTAAAGCCTTATTTCGTAAACTTTCTTTTATTTCACTATAGTTTAATCATATAGCTTCAATCAACAAATAAAATCACTAATATTCAACTTCACTATTTGCAATATAGTACATATATAATCGCTCATCACCAAAACGTGTGGTTGATTTCCGTTCCGATGAGCCGCTTCACTCGCGTTGCTCGCTCCAGGGTCTCATCTATGACGCTAATCCCGAAGGAGTCGCCCAGCGGTAACGAAGATCTACTAATATACATGGCATATATTTTTAAAAATGTCATCCACAACTTTTGGTGATGAGCCAATATAATGTCATTCAGACCATTAATCGGTGTGATAAGAGACTTTTAACGGGGAGTAATATCACTTTTCAATACTATGTTTATCCGATTGTAAACAAATACAGCTCAACAAATTAGAATTTCCCCCTGTTGGTTACTAGTGTTCAAAATGTGAGCTCATTTCTTATAACAATGGTCAATCCATCAAGAGTTGCTCTTTGTAGATCTAGGAACTCTTTTTTAATAATTGAAAATTGCAATCATAGCCATTTTCAATATTAGCCTTCATTAACTGTAACGTCTCCACAATGAAAATAGCGTGCTTCAAAACTTTTGAAGTCACGCTCTGTTTTTTGATTATATAACTTGTTTGCCATCGAAAAATACGATTGGGTTTTTAACGACACAATCGATATGGACATCTGCCTCATTTGTACCACCGAATGGCATATTACTACCAAATGCAATATGGATCGTGATTACCTTTTAAGATATTCAGTGCAATCTCTTGTAGATGTTGCATATGATCCTTAATTAAAATTCAAATGATATCTACGAATAATGCCTTCAATTTCCTGGCGTGCTTCTGTTAACGGTTCCAATACTTCTGAAATACGTTGTTCTGTAAAACGATAAGTAGGACCTGATACAGTAACAGAACCTATTATCTGATCTTCACTATTAAAAACAGGCATTGCAAGTGCAAGTACGTCTGCCGTATATTCACTTTCACTTACCGCGTAACCACATTCTCGGATTTTTTCAAGCTCAGCACGAATTTCACCTACATCTGTCATCGTATTATTTGTATAAGCAATTAAAGGCTCATCAATTACTTTTGAAATTTGCTCTTCACTTAGGAAAGCAAGCATTGAACGATAGGAGGCACCTACATAAAGAGGTGTTCTACTTCCTCTTGAAACTGAAAATTTCACCTTATTTACAGGCTCTGCTTTCAGCAAGGTTAACGCTTCCAGACCATTTATAACTGTAAAAATAGCTGTTTCACCTGTTGTATCTTTTAGTTTTTCAAGAATGGGCATGCACAGTTGGTCAATGTTTAACGAGTCATACATATTCATTCCAATTTCCCATAAGGCAATTCCAAGTGAGTATTTTTTAGTAATAGGATCTTTTGTAATAAAACCGTTATTCTCAAATGTCTCAAGTATTCGATATAAATTTGTATGATTTATATTCATAGCCATTGCTAGCTCACGCCCACCCCAAGTTGGTTTTTCTTTTGTAAACATCTTTAAAACAGTAATAGATAAATTTAAGGTTTTTAGCATCTCTCTCGTCCTTTTGATCTAATTCGTTTAACATTATCAAAAGCAAGAGAGTAGCATTCTCTTACCTTTGATATAGGAAATCAATTACAGCAGTAATATACACTTTTGCGCAGCGTACGATATCCTCAACACGTACTTTTTCGTTACAGCCATGGATACTTGGTAAATAAGCTGGACCATATTGCAGCACAGGAATATCATATTGTCTGAAATGACGAGCGTCGCTACTTGCCCATTGCATAACGCCAT
Source organism: Lysinibacillus sp. G4S2 (assembly GCF_030348505.1). Classification (NCBI taxonomy): domain Bacteria; kingdom Bacillati; phylum Bacillota; class Bacilli; order Caryophanales; family Bacillaceae; genus Lysinibacillus; species Lysinibacillus sp. G4S2. The sequence goes on from NZ_JAUCFJ010000002.1 coordinate 4,243,306, forward strand.
ACGCCTCTTTTCCCGTAACAAACGAAATATTATCAACAATCGATTTACATATTGGATTTTCCGCAGGCGTATAGTTTGCCACGCTTTTAAATCCAAAACGTTTTATCGAATAGTCAATATTCAGTCCATCCAATTTACTTTTCAAAATTTCAGTTACTTCTTCTTCGGTAATTCCAAATGGTAAGCGGCAATCTACCTGAACCTTACAATAATCTGGGATAACGTTGGATTTCGTACCTCCATTAATTGTACCAATATTTACAGAAATTTTCTCTAGAACCTCTTGATATTTCAAGCGATCATTTTCAACTTCACGCATGTATTTTTTTGATACTTCAATAAGGGGCTGTGTTTCTTCAGGAATATCAATTTTAAGATCCCATAATGTACGAACTTCATCAATAGCACGAATAGTATCCACAATAGCGTTTCTCCCGGCTAAAGGTGACAAGCTTCCATGTCCTGGCTCCCCGCGTACTTCTAGTTCAAACCAGTATGAACCCTTTTGGCCAATTGTCGGATTTAAAGGTGATGAAGGCTCTGCAATTAAACAACCATCACCCTTTACTAAACCACGCTTTAAAAGCCAAGGGACCCCATACTCGCCACCTGTCTCTTCATCTGGCACAATCGCTAATGTTAGCTTTCCTGGTAGATCAATGTTTAATTTTTTCAGCATTTTTGTTGCAAAAATAATCCCTGCTAAACCTGCCTTCATATCACTAGCACCACGGCCAAGCATCCAGCCATCCTTCACTTCCCCAGAAAACGGAGCAAAATCCCATTTAGAAAGATCCCCAACCGGGACAACATCTGTATGTCCACAATAGACTAACTCTTTACCTTCCGCATTACCAATAAAAGCTACTAAGTTAAATATTTTATCGGCAGATTCATATTTTTCATATGGAATGTTTATTTCCTTTAAATAATTTTCTATAAAAGCTGTAATTTCAGTTGTATTTCCGGGCGGGTTAACACTTGGTATTTGAATTAATTTAGAACAAAATTCAATTAATTCATCCTTGTTATTTTCTACTTCATCGATTAATCGCAGTTTGAGCTCTTGTAAATCATTCATGTGCGTGTACCTCATTTCCTTTTGTTTGAAAATGATTCATACTACCATATAGCTTTTCCATGAGAGCGAACTGCTTTTCATCATAGAATGAGCATTTATTGACACCATAAGTTTTAGCTACTTCTAACACAAAACGAACTACATTTTCTACATCCGTTACATGAGTCGCGCCTGTTGCACAGCCTGCAACTGCCGATTTGGTAGTAATAGCAACACCCACAACTGGACTTGATGTAGCAACTGCTGGTTGTAAAATACTATTTACATGGAATAAGCCATTTCCATATGGGGTAATATCCTGTGTAGTAATGGGTATTACTACTGGTGGAATTCCTGCTGTTTGGGTGTAAACATGTAATAAATCATCACTAATTTTTAAAATATAGCCCTCTTTCACTGTAGGTGTAATAGCAAATCCTTTATGATTACAAACTTGATTGCCTTTCGTTGTGTCAATAGATAAAATAGCGTCCATTTCTACATCTACCTCGTGCTCATTCATAACACTAATATCGACTGGTGAGTTCATAAACGGAACTGGCTCATGTGGTAGAATTGGCGCTGTTGGACAAATATGAGTTGTGAAAATAACATCTCCCTCTAATCGATCACCCTTTAAAACCATATCTATAGCTTTTGCTGCACTCGCCATACATGCCAACGCACCATCACCATCGGATACAAAACCTGTCATCTCCGGACGCGCTCCAATTCCACCTAAACGTCCAATAATACCTAAAGTTGATGCACTCCCTCCGGATGATTTGCCGTTCTTTCCTTTAACAAGAACTCTTACAAAATCAGTAGAACCTCTTTCACCTTTAATTGTTTTTACAGTAACATCCGCTGACGGATCAATATTGTGTAAGTAATCTTTGACAACTTCACCATTCACATAAACACTATCCATTACCTCGTATAATTCAATAACATGCTTTAATGACATAATAATTGCGCTCCTTTTCTAATTTTCTCGTTATCACGGACATCCATTTTAATGAAGGTTAGTGAAAATCAAGGTTCATCACCATAACGTGTGGTTGACTTCCGTTCCGACTGGGCGCTTTCCAGGGGGCGTCCAGCCGTAACGAAGATCAACCAATATACAGTGCATATATTTTTAAAAAGGTCATCCACAACTTTTGGTGATGAGCCAAAATCAAGCAATATAAACTTTTAACCTAAGTTTCAAAATGAATCGATTTCGCCTTGGCATAATTGTAGCTGTCGCTTTGCTTTCGCTACAGATAACATTGGTAGCTGTCGCTTTGCTTTCACTACAGATAAACAATGCAGATTTTGAATTGTGTTCGCACAATCCATTCCTTTCAAAGCTTGTGACATCCGTCTGAGGCTTTTCGCTGTAGTGTTGATTACTTAGGCACCGCCAAAGTTATTTTTCGTCTAACTGTAATTGTTAACTAACTATAGATTTTACGTTCAGTTGTTGTGACATCTTGTCGAGCTGCGTTAAATAAATGACATGATACTTGATGTGATGCAGTAACTGAATCGAGTGTAGGCTGAACTTGTGCACATTTTTCCGTTACAAAACGACAACGTTTATGGAATACGCAACCACTCGGAGGGTTGACTGGACTTGGAACGTCACCAGATAAAATGATACGTTCCCTCGTATCAAACGGATTCTCTTTAGGAATTGCAGATAATAAAGCTTGCGTATAAGGATGCTGTGGATCCCCATATATTTCTTCATACGTACCTATTTCTACGATCTTCCCTAAATACATGACCGCTATACGATCACACATATAATTCACAACATTTAAATCGTGTGAAATGAATATATATGTTAAGCCGAATTCCTTCTGTAAATCTTTCAATAAATTAATAACCTGAGCTTGGACAGATACATCGAGTGCTGAAACTGGTTCATCACATATGACAATATCCGGATTTAACGCAAGCGCACGAGCAATATTAATACGTTGTCTTTGTCCACCTGAAAATTCATGTGGATACCGCTTTGCATGATAAGTGCTTAAACCAACTGTTTCAAGTAAGTCTACGACACGTTTTTTGCGTGATACATCATCTCCAATACCGTGTATCACCAATGGCTCAGCTATTAAGTATTCAATCGTTTTTCGTGGATCAAGCGATGCATATGGGTTTTGAAATACCATTTGTATGGATTTACGTGCTGAACGAATATCTTTTGTATTTAAACTTGCTAAATCAATTCCGTTAAACTCTACTTTTCCTTCTGTCGGTGTAATTAACTGATTAATTAAACGCGCAACAGTCGATTTACCACATCCAGATTCACCAACAATCCCTAATGTTTCACCTCTATATAATTCAAAGCTTACACCATCTACTGCTTTGACAAATTGCGTTGTCTTTTTAAAGGGAATAGAACTTTTAATAGGGAAATGCTTTTTTAAATTACTCACTTTTAGTACAGGCTCTTTATTCTGCTGCATTAAAAACTCCCTCCTGACGTTCTACAATTTTTTCTTTCGTTTGCAAATGACAAGCCACTAAATGATTCTCTTGAACCTCCACTAATTCAGGTACTTTACTACGGCAAATATCTGTTGCCAAAGGACAGCGAGAAGAGAAGTGGCAGCCACTATGCGGCAACGATAAATCTGGTGGACTTCCCGGAATCGCTGGTAGCCTGTCATGCTCTTGATTTCCTATCATAATTTGCGATTCAAGTAAACCCCATGTGTAAGGATGTAATGCATTTTCATAAAGCTGTTTTGTTGTAGCGGATTCCACAGTTCGTCCTGCATACATGACATTTACTTTGTCACAAAGCTCCCATACAACACCTAAATCATGCGTAATCATAATGATGGCAGTATCGTGCTCCTGCTGTAATTTTTTCATTAAATCGAGAATTTGTGCTTGAACCGTTACATCTAGTGCTGTAGTAGGCTCATCTGCAATAAGTAGCTTTGGATTACATGCTAATGCAATTGCAATCATGACACGCTGTCGCATTCCACCTGAAAATTCGTGTGGATACATTTTCAAACGTTTTGTAGGTTCTGGAATTCCCACCATTTTCAGCATATCTACAGCTTTTACACTTGCTTCTTTCTTTGATAAATTTTCATGAGCACGTATAACTTCAATAATTTGATTGCCTACTGTTAAAACTGGATTCAAGCTTGTAATGGGATCTTGGAAAATCATCGACATTTCATTACCGCGAACATTGCGCATTTCCTTTTCTGATATCGCTAGTAAATCGCGCCCATAAAAAAGAATTTTTCCATTTGTAATTTTTCCTGGCGGAGATGGAATTAAACGCATTAATGCTGTGGCTGTAACACTTTTGCCTGAGCCCGATTCTCCAACAATTCCAAGTGTCTCCTTCTTATTCAATTGTATATTTACGCCATTTACAGCTTTCATCGTAGAACCGCCACTTTTAAATTCAACTGTTAAATTTTCTACATCTAGTAACCGTTCAGTCATAACTCCACCCCCTTTCGTATCAAACTTTCATTTTCGGATCTAATGCATCACGTAATCCATCGCCTAAAAGGTTAATGCCTAGTACAGTTAATAAAATACAAATACCTGAGAATGTCGCCATTTGAGGATTCAACACTAGAAAATCCTTGCCATCCTTCAAAATACTTCCCCACGAAGCTGTAGGCGGTTGAATACCTAAACCTAAAAAGCTCAATGCTGCCTCAGAAATAATTGCCCCAGCTGTACTCATCGTGCCGTAGACAATTAATGGCGCCAAACAGTTCGGTAAAATATGACTAAAAATAATACGTGTATGTGTAGCCCCTAATGAATGTGTTACTTCAATAAACTCTTCCTCTTTCACACTTAATACTTGTCCACGAACAAGTCGTGCAAATCCTGGAATATTGGCAATACCAATCGCTATAATGACATTCACTAAACCTTGTCCTAGCACTGTCATTAATGTGATTGCTAATAAAATGAACGGGAAAGCAAACAGACCATCCATTGTGCGCATAATGACAGAGTCTAAACGGCCTCCAAAATAACCCGCAACTAATCCTAATAATGTGCCAAATACTGCACCAAACAGTACCGCAGCTATACCAACAACCATTGAAATCCGCGTGCCATAAACTAAACGGCTAAACAAATCACGACCATAGTTATCTGTACCGAGTAAATGTCCATCTGTATTCATCGGTAAAAATGATTTTCCAACAGTCATCTCATTCGGTGGATGGGTTGCAATTAACGGAGCAAAAATGGCTACAATCATCATCATTGCAACAATTATTAAACCGATTGTTGCTAATTTATTTTTTAACAGCTTTCTTAGCAATGTGTTTTTCTTTTTATTAACATTTACAATCGCTTGTACCATCGTTACTTTTGCCCCCCATTCGATTCTAGATTTACTTTTGGATTTACGACTTTATATAAAACATCAACAACTAGATTAATAAGTACAAAGATAAACGCAATAAAAATTACTGTTCCTTGTACAACGACGAAGTCACGCTTATCAATAGCGTCTACGATAAGGCGACCCATACCTGGCCAACTAAAAATAGTTTCAGTTAATACGGCACCACCTAGTAAATTTGAAATTTGCATACCTAGTACAGTTAAGATTGGTGTTAAAGCATTTTTAAATGCATGTTTACCAATAACTAAATATTCTTTAATCCCTTTCGAACGTGCAGTTTTAATGTAATCCTGTGAAATAACCTCAAGCATACTTGAACGTGTGATACGTGCAAATGTCGCCATTGGAATAGTTGCTAAAGCAAATGCTGGCAAGATTAAATGTTTAATAAATTCCCAAAGTCCATCATCTAAATTGCCCATCCCTGTCGCAGGTAACCATCCGAGATTGACACTAAAGAATAGCACTAACATAATTCCTAACCAAAAGATCGGCATGGAAACACCGACTAAAGATACGAGCATCACTGCATAATCGATGATTGTATTTTGTTTTCTTGCTGCGAATATTCCAGCTGGAATTCCAATGACTACTGCAATTAGTAGCGCTACCAAAGCTAATATCACTGTATTTGGAAATCTTTCTACAATGAGCCCAATGACAGATTCACTATAAGAATAGGAATATCCTAAATTAAGCTGTACTAAGTCTGCTACATAGGAAATAAATTGCGAAGGGATTGATTGGTTTAAACCTAACTCTTCTCTTAAATTTTCTACATCTTCCACACTGGCTTGGGGTCCAAGCATAACAGACGCCGGATCACCAGGTATCATCCTAGTAATAATAAAGACAATGATTCCTACTACTAGCAATGTGGGTATGAGATTCAGTAACCTCTTTAAAATAAACGAGCCCATTATTTCAAGACCTCCTTTTCATTATTAGAAACAGTGATTCATATTGTGAACAACTATATAGTACACCCCTTAAACTTTATTTGTAAATACTTTTCAGAATTTTCTTAATTTCATATTTACTTCTGGTTTACATTTGTGCTACTTTTATGTTGAACTATCTATTTTGAATCAGTGGTTCATATTGTGAAACATTAAACAAGGAGGCCAGCAAATATGAAGCAAATAAATGTTAAAAAATCCCTAGCACTACTGTTATTAACTTTAATGATTGGTATTTTAGCTGCATGCGGTGGCGGTAAATCAGATACAGGAGGCTCGTCTGAAGAAAAAGATAGAGAAGCTACATCTGGCGGATCATTAAATGTCGGACTTTCGGCAAATGCTAAAACATTTGACCCTATAAAATATACAGGGGTTTATGAATCACAGGTAATGCGCCAAATGGCTGACACTTTAGTTGTTTATAATAAAGATTTATCAGAGATTATTCCTTCATTAGCAACGGATTGGAAAGTTTCAGATGATATGTTAGTTTATACATTTAAATTACGTGAAGGCGTAAAGTTCCAAAAAGGTAAATACCAAGAGGGTCGTGATATGACGGCTGAAGATGTAAAGTATTCATTAGAGCGTTCTGCAAAAGAATCTGCGATGAATCGTTTAAGTGGTGTAACAGAAGTAAAAGTAATTTCTAATCAAGAGATTGAAATTCATTTAGCGTCTCCAAATGCTGCTTTATTAGCTATGTTAACGGATGCAGGTAATGTCATTATTCCGAAAGAAGAAGTTGAAGGCTGGGGAGATAATTTCTCTGAGCATTTTATAGGGACAGGTCCATTCCAATTAACTGAATGGAAAAAAGATCAAGAAGTCAAACTAGTGCGTAATGAAAACTACTGGGATGAAAAACCTCACATTGACAACCTAACAATGAAATTTATCTCTGATCAAAACATGTTGACAAATGCATTACGTTCTGGTGATATCGATATTGCTATGGATGTAAAAGGTCAAAACCGTGAAATTATTAGCCAAGATAGCAATTTTGAGCTTTTAACTAATCCAGGTTTATCGATTGTCTATCTTGACCTTAACAATAAGGTTGGTCCAACAGCCGATAAACGAGTGCGTGAGGCTATTTATAAAGCAACGAATGTTGAAGAAATTATCTCCGGTGTTAACCAATGGGGCGGCGGTGTTGTTTCTTACTTACCTCTACCACCAGGCTCATGGGGCTATGATAAATCTTTAATTGATTTAGTACCAAAATACAATCCTGAGGAAGCGAAAAAATTATTAGCTGAGGCAGGATATCCTGATGGCTTTAAAACAGAAATTTATGTATCAGAGGCACGTGTACCGTATGCAACTATTTTTCAAAGTCAATTAAAGGAAAACTTAAACATTGACGTTGACATTAAAGTTCTTGAGTGGGGAACTTATAGTGACACAGTTGCCAAAGGAAAAGCACCAATGAATATTGGTGGTTGGACTTGGTATCCAGATCCATACTTCTTCCTATATCAATTGTTCCATACAAAGCAAATTGGCGCTTTAGGTAATGGTAAAGGCTATAGCAATCCAGAGGTCGATAAATTATTAGAACGTGCTGTTTCTGAAACAGTTGTACAAGAAGAACGTGCAAAATTATATCAAGAAGCTTTAAAGCTGATTTTAGCTGATGTTCCACGTATTGAATTAGAGGCAACACAAACAGTGGCTGGTGTTAACAAAAAGGTAAAAGGATTTGAGGTTTCTGCAGATAACTCTTTACAAATCGTACATCCTAATGGAACTAACGTTTCAGTTTCTAAATAAGAAAGTGGAGATGCACGCCGCCTCCTTTCTATTCGTATGAAGAGAATTCACTCGAAAAAGCTAGTTGTTAGCAGTAAATTAGGGTCGCTGAAGTTTTTCAGTGACCCTCTTACTTTTAAACACGCTTATTGAAGTAAGGTAGCTGTTCCACAAATGCTTTCGTATCCGCATCCCCATACTCATGAACGAGTGCATAGATTTTTTTTAATCGTAAATCAATTTCATCATTTTCTCTATCAAGATGATATTGTATATATGGCAATTGTGCACGCCATGCATTTGAAATTTCTAACAGCTGCATTTGCTGAAAAATTTTTTCAAAAACGTCTAACGCTTGTCGGTCTATATTGAGTTCAAAGTTCCACGGTCCTGCATATGGATTTGTATAATACGTTCTATTGGCAAGTGAAAAATATACACGGTGACGCTCCATCTCTACAAAACACTCCTTTTTCCATAGTATGGAGGTAAAAGTGCCGTTTTATTCGCTGGAATGTCAAACTTCCTTCACAACTAAGTAAGATTATCTAATTTATAATAGATATGATGATTACGGAACGGAGGGAATGCCATGAGTTTAATCACGCTTTTAATTGTAGCAGCGATTATCGTTATTTTAATAACAGTCGCGACTATTATTAGTGTCAATCGCGCATACGCCTTTAAACATACAGTTGATGAAAAACCTGAGCAAAGCTTTCATCCTGATAAAGACTAGTTCAATTTGTACATTTTTTAAAGGTATTCTTTTATAATATTATTAACAAATAGAATTTGGAGTGAACGAAATGGGAGTACCATTACCAATAATAATTATGATTGCCATGATGATGCTTATGTTTGGCGTTTCTGTCATTGTCCTCTTAAAGAAAAAAGGCAATCTCTTTACACAGACTATCGATGCTAAGCCTGAGCAGGTCAACCCTCAACAAAAGGATAAACAAATATGAAATATCCCTTTATATGGCTCATTAAGTTTTACAGAAAATTCATATCACCAATGACGCCGCCATCCTGCCGCTTCTATCCTACATGCTCCTCCTATGGGCTTGAAGCTTTTCAAAAACACGGTGCCATTAAGGGATTCTATTTAACGATTAAGCGTATATCAAAATGCCAACCATTCCATGCTGGAGGCTTTGATCCTGTGCCTGAAAAATGGCCTTCGAAAAAGAAATAATTTTCGAGGGTCATTTTTTCTTGTACTTTTGTCAGATGTGCGTTATTATAGAAATTGTTCTAAAAATCAAATCGTAACGATTACTATTTGAAAGAGGTAAACTACAAGATGAAAAAAGTATTTTTATTAAGTTTAGTTGCAGTTCTTGCCCTATTCACGGCTGCCTGTGGTGATAAAACATCAACATCTAAACAGTCAGATAAAAAGGATAAATTAACAATTTACACAACTGTCTATCCATTAAGTTATTTTGCTCAACGAATTGGTGGCGATTTTGTAGAGGTTTCTTCCATTTACCCTGCTGGCGCCAATGAACACACATTTGAGCCAACACAAAAAGATATGATGAATCTAGCAGATGCTGATTTATTTTTCTATATTGGCTTAGGGCTTGAAGGCTTTGTTGAAAATGCAAAAAAAACTCTAGCTAATGAAGATGTAACAATGGTTGCAACAGCAGATCAAGTTTCAGATGAAAAATTAGCTGTCAGCACTGGTCACACACATGCTGATGAAGAGGAAGCACAGCATGATAGCGACCATGCTACAACTGAAGAAGAGCATAGCCACGCCGAAGACGCACACGGACATGACGATCATGATCACGGAAATGTAGATCCACATGTTTGGCTATCACCAATTATCAGTCAAGACTTAGCACTTTCCATTAAAAACGCTCTAGTTGAAAAAATGCCCGAACAAGAAGCTACATTTACAGCTAACTACGAGGCATTAGTAAAAGAACTACAAGATTTAGACAAAGATTTTAAAGCAATGGCTGATAAAGCGCAAGAGAAGACGTTCTTCGTATCACATTCAGCATTTGGCTATATCGCTGGTCAATACGGCCTACAACAAATTCCAATAGCAGGTTTAAACTCACAAAGTGAACCTTCTCAAAAGGAACTAACGACGATTGTTGATAAAGCGAATGATTTGCACATTCACTACATCTTATTCGAGCAAAATGTCTCTTCTAAATTAGCCGAGGTCATCCAAAAAGAGGTTGGAGCAGAGTCACTTGTCTTGCATAATTTAAGCGTTTTAACAGAGAAAGATGTTAAAAATAACGAAACTTACTTCACTCTTATGAAAAAAAATATTCAAACTTTAAATACTGCATTAAATGCTCAAAAATAAATGAGAAAGGAGGTGCCCCGAAAATCGTATGGGGCACCTCCTTTATTATGACGTATTTTTCTTGTGGCATTCGTTTTTCCGTTCTATAAATACTGATTAGCCTCTTTTTCATTTTTACCATATCATGTTTTTCCTTTTGCTCAGCCTTTATTTGCGCTATATTACTTTCTAAAATGATGGGTTCCCATTTATTTAGATGCAACTGAGCAGAGTCATTGCTTTTACTACCTTTTAAAAGCTGTCTAGGCTGTTCTATTAATTGTTTTACTATTTGTTTATTTTTACTTAAAATAGATAGTCCTTTATCAACAGAAAAATAACTATCCAATATTGGTTTTGTAAGAACTTCAACCTTACTAGTTCTTTGAAGATCTATATAGGCTTCACTTGTTGCTGCGGGGAAGCTCGCAAAGTCCCAAGAGTGATCCTGTGCTAATTGGCGATCAGAAACTAAAAAATATTTATAACGTACCTCACCCTTCTGATCAGGTAATGGATCATCCCACGTAGCGTCGATATGATACCATGCATTATCAAGCTTTACTAACACCCATGCATGTAGCTGTTCCCCTACTTTTCCAGGTACATATTGTACCTCAAAGTCTAGCATTTCTAGCATTCGATAAAGGACTAGGGCATATGCCTGACACACTCCCTTATTTTCCATAAGCAATGTGTAGGGAGAATACTGACTTCCTTCGGTTTCCTTTGAATATTCAGCAGATAGTACGATAAAATCATGTGCAGCCTGGATTTTCTGCAATTCACTTAATCCATGCATAGGTGCAATAATATTCGTCAAAGTCTGTTCTACAAATGCCTCCTCTTCCTGTGAAATATGATAAGTAAATTCAAATCTAATGACAATATTATTGGCATAGCCATCATATTTCCATTTAAAACTAGAAATATTGGCGTAAATATATGGATCTTGAATAGCATGTTTAGTAAGCTCTGATAGTTCATCTTTAATTTCCGACGTATCACCAGTATAACGAATGTCAAATTCAGTAGACAATTGCATAACTTGTTTTTGAATTTGAAATTGTAGTGTCTCTACTGAGTTAGCTGTTTCCATATTATTTTGTTCGTAGTTTGCGAATACTTGCACATGACTCATTTGTAAAACAAATACTATAATGATGACATTATATATATATTTTCTCATATGAGTCATTCTCCTTTACTAACTAGTTTATGCCTGTCATTTCTTATTATGTTAATGAATGATTAATTTAATCCCTAAAAATTTACTAAAAATGACTTATCCGCCGGAGACTTTAACTTCTTTCAGCAGATGTTTGGACACCCGCTGAAAGAAGTTAAAACGAATAAAATGGCTGGTCAAAACCTTAAAAAGCGCGAGAAATCAATTTAGAAACGTTGATTTCTCGCGCTTTTTGATGTTAAATTTTGTGTAAAAAAATATGCTTATGTCATCATCAGTGCAGTCAGATAGTGTACATGAAGGCAGATATCGATATTTTTCGAAAGTTGGGTGATAAATTAAAAAAGTTGGTTGATAAATCGATAAAGTTGGTCGATAAAAAATCAAAAGTTCTCGATAAATCTCAAAATTGCAGCTCATTAAAGATTTTAATAAGTAAAAGGATTTCGTCTATGCGAAAGTGAAGCGCCGCAACAATTATTATTCGTTCATTAATTTTCTACGAAGTAGCTTATTGGCGCCGTTTCGCGGGAGCTCGTCTATAACAATAATTTCTTTTGGTATTTTATATTTAGCAAGCTTCTGTTGACAAAATGCGTGTATTTGCTCTATCTGAACTTGTTCTTTTAATACAACAAAAGCAATCGGTACCTGCCCCCACTCATCATCATCAATGCCGCATACTCCGGCTTCCTTTACAGCAGGATGTGTAAGTAGCACATTTTCTATTTCAGCAGGGTAAATATTTTCGCCACCTGAAATAATTAAATCCGCACGACGATCAATGACAAATAAATAACCATCTTCATCTATAGAGCCAATATCCCCAGTATGAAGCCAACCATCAATCGTCGCTTCTTTTTCGGCAAAACGACCAATGTACCCTGGTGTAACATGTGGGCCACGTATGCAAATTTCCCCTTCACCATTGTCATTTGGCTCAGCAATGCGAATTTGATTAAAAAATAATGGTTTTCCCGCTGAGCCAATTTTTTGCATCGCATCTTCATTTGCTAATGTTGCCGTTTGTGATGAAGTTTCAGTCATACCATACGTTTGAGCTACAGCTAAATTTAATGCATGAGCTCTTTTTAAATAATCCACTGGCACAGGTCCACCGCCAGCTAGCATCATTTTGAATTTCGGTGAAGCTTGTGCATTTTTCTGTTCAAGCGTATGTAGAATCCTTTCCAATGTGACGGCGACTACTGACATATGTGTAACTTCGCCATCCATTATATTTTGGGAAATGGCTTCTGCATCAAATTGATCATATAAATGCACTTTATTGCCGTACAATAATGAACGCACTAAAATAGAAAAGCCACTAATATGAAAAAGTGGTACAGCACATAACCAAGCATCCTCCACATGCAAACCTATATTTAAAACAGAGGCCGTTGCACTTGCCTGGTGATTTCCAACAGTTTGACAAACACCCTTTGGAAAACCAGTCGTACCAGATGTATACATAATCGATGTTGTTTGGTTTAAAGACCATTCTTTCGTAATATCAATAGCCGCTTCTGTACTTTTTTCTATAGTAGAAAATAAATGATATGGCGTATGTGATGGTAATTTTTCTACATCCTCATCTGCAATCAATACTGCCACTGCCTCTGAATCCTCTAGCTGATAGGTAATCTCAGCATGTGATAGCCTACGATTTAGCATGACCATTTCACATTGTAAATGCATACATGCGTACATCATCATAACAAGGGAGGGCTTACTTGGCCCCATTATAGCAATACGATCTCCTTGCTTAATTCCTAGTGCAGTTAATTGACGAGCACGCTTTAAAGACAAATCATTTAATTCTTTAAACGTCCAAGTTTGCCCATTATATGTTAAACCGTTTCGTAACGGTGTTAAATATGCTCGCTGTAAAATCCAATTTGGATACATCTCGTTTTCCCTCCGATCAACCTTAATCTTACCGCTTAATCGCATCATTCGTCTATCCGTCAGTTTGCGAGGCTTATCCATGATTTTAGTTGAGGCTATCCTTCGTTCTGGAGATTCTATCCGTCGCTCTGAAATCTATCCGTCGCTCTGACATTTCTATCCGTCGCTTCAGCAATTCTATCCGTCGTTCTGACATGTCTATCCTTCGCTCTGGCAATTCTATCCGTTGCCCTGAAATCTATCCGTCGCTTCGGCAATTCTATCCGTCGCTCTGAAATCTATCCGTCGTTCTGGCAATCCTATCCGTCACTCTGACATTTCTATCCGTCGCTTCGGCAATTCCATCCGTCGCTCTGACATTTCTATCCGTCACTCCAGCAAGTCTATCCGTCTCGCCCCTCCAGACATACAAAAAGCTCGTATCTCATTAAGATACGAGCCATTCAACGCTTCAGATAATCAAGGGAATCTTGGGAATTGACCGAAATCTGGTTGACGTTTTTCTTTAAATGCGTCACGACCTTCTTTAGCTTCATCTGTTGTGTAATAAAGAAGAGTAGCGTCGCCAGCCATTTGTTGAAGACCTGCTAAACCGTCTGTATCTGCATTCATCGCTGCTTTTAAGAAGCGTAGAGCAGTTGGAGACATTTCTAGCATTTCTTCACACCATTGTACAGTTTCATCTTCAAGTTGCTCGTAAGGAACAACTGTGTTAACTAATCCCATATCAAGTGCTTGCTGTGCATCATATTGACGGCAAAGGTACCAAATTTCACGCGCCTTTTTATGACCAATGATACGTGCAAGATAGCCTGAGCCATAACCAGCATCGAATGAACCAACTTTTGGTCCAGTTTGTCCAAAACGAGCGTTGTCAGCAGCAATTGTTAAGTCACAGACAACGTGTAATACGTGTCCTCCACCGATTGCATAGCCTGCAACCATCGCTACTACAGGTTTTGGAATAACACGGATTAAACGTTGTAAATCAAGGACGTTTAGACGTGGGATTTCATCTTCACCAACATAGCCGCCATGACCGCGTACTTTTTGGTCTCCACCTGAACAGAAGGCATGTTCACCTTCACCAGTTAATATGATAACTCCAACATTTTTGTCATCACGCGCACGTGAAAAAGCATCGATCATTTCCATTACCGTTTTTGGTCGGAACGCGTTGCGTACTTCTGGACGGTTAATCGTAATTTTTGCGATACCGTTATAGAACTCATACTTAATGTCTTCATAAGTATGTAAACTTGTCCATTGACGTGTCATTGAATTGCCTCCTAAAAAATATATTCGTCTCGTTCATAATCGAGGCGGTAACGTAAAATTTCATTACGTTAAATACTCCTCTACTATTGTAGCAAACTCAGCGGGATTTTCCACATGAATTGCATGCCCAGCATCATTTACTGTTTGATGCTTAACATTTTTTAATAACGCTTTCATTTCCAGTGCTATTTTACAAAATTTCTCATCAAATGAGCCAGTTATTAAAAGCACAGGAAATTCAAGTTCAGCTAATGACAGCCAATACGACGGTTGGGCCCCTGTACCAATGCCTCGTAAGCTACCCGCCAAGCCATCTGCCTTCTGAGATAGTCGTTCTGACCGTATCGCTTCTTGTACACTGTTGGGTAAACGCTTTTGGGATTGAAATAAAGGAATGTTCTCCCATGCGTTGACAAATGATAATAAACCATTTCGCATTATTTTTTCAGCGAGAGCGTTATCCCTCTCACAACGTTCAGAACGTTCCTTTGCAGTTCGTAAACCTGGCGAAGCACTTTCTAAAATTAGCTTTTCAATGCGTTCAGGGTAGGAGATTGCATAAGATAATGCAACTCTTCCTCCCATTGAATAGCCTAGCAGCATAATTTTTTTAAGCTCTAATTGGCTACAAACTTCTTCTATATCTTGGATTTGCTCTTGCATAGAGAAACGACTAATTTGCTGAGGTAGAGCTGTTTGACCATGTCCAATTAAATCAATAGCAATAACTCTTACATCCGGCAAAGCTTTCGCTAAATTTCGCCAAGTATCCGTACTGCCAGTAAAACCGTGCAAGGCTACAAGCGTTTGCTCCGCTTCTTCATTCCAGATTTCCACGTTCGTTTCAAGTCCACGAATCATTAGCTTTGCCATGCTTTTAACCCCGCATTAATGCGATTCCAAAGTGCACGATGCGCATAAACATTTTCCTCTCTATCTGTGAAAATTTCGATTAAGCGCATTGGTCGTTTCTTCATAGTAGTGAACTTTACTGATAGCTCTGAAATATCGTCTACGCGTATATAGTCCATTCCGTACATGTTGGCAATATCAAAGAATTCTAGGGCAGTCGGTGTCCCGAATAAATCTTCATAATGTGCCTCAACTGTGGATTGTGGTAAATAAGAGAAAATACCGCCGCCATCATTATTCATAACGATTATTGTTAGGTTGCATTCCTGATATCTTGAAGCAATAAGACCGTTGACATCATGTAAAAAGGCTAAATCGCCAATAAGCAAATAGGTTTCACGGTTATTTCCTTGACTAAAGCCCATTGCAGTTGAAACGACACCATCAATACCATTCGTTCCACGATTCGCAACAATGCGAATATCCTTCGATGTCGCCATTAAAAACGTATCAATATCACGTACTGGCATACTGCTACTAACAAAAATATCACTGCCATTAGGGATCATTTTCAGTAATCGGCTTACCATTGCTCCCTCGTCGATTGCAGCGTCAGCATAATGCTCAATATACTCTAAAGCTATATCATTAGCATCCTGCCACTCAGCTAAATACTCTGCATCTAATGCTGTTCCAGAGATTTCTAATTGAGTGAGCCACTCACCAATACTTGCGTGAATAAAATGAGTAGACACGCTTGTAGAATCGCGGAACATCGGATCTTCATCAACAACAATATAAGCATTAGGCTGTGATTTTGTAATAAACTGCATAATAAATTTAGAAACAGGTTGTGCTCCTAAACGTAGTACCGTATCTGGTTCAACTAATGCTTTAAAATCCTCACTCTTCATAATTGCATCGTACGTTGTGATCATATATGGTAGACAATCCTCTGGGACAGAAGCTCGCATATTCGATAAACTCTCGACAATGACTGGCCATTTTAATCGGCGAACAAACTCCCACATCATTGTTAAATCTGTACCAAGTGCTAGCTCACCTATAATCACAAAGCCTCTTTTAGTCGCACTTAAAATTTCCGATAGCTCCTGTTGAGTCGCCACTGAAGGCATTAACTGAGCTATACTACTGTGCTTAAATGTTGCTTCTGGAAGCTCTTCTCGAAAATCAATCAACAAAGGTTCTCGGAACGGCACATTAATATGCACTGGTCCAAATGGTGCGCTCATTGCCATTGCTACCGCACGTGCAATATGACGCTCGATAAACGGTAATGTTGGTGCAGCACCATCAGCCAGCGGGAAATCCACGCTCCATTTGACATTCGTACCATATAAATTTGGCTGATTAATAGCCTGTGGTGCACCCACCTCTCGCAGTTCATGTGGACGATCAGCTGTGATCACAATTAACGGTACACGAGCATAGCTTGCCTCAACAATAGCAGGAAAATAGTTTGCCGCAGCTGTTCCCGATGTGCACAAAAGAACAACAGGTTTCGCGGTAGCCTTTGCAATTCCTAGCGCAAAAAAGGCAGCCGATCGCTCATCAACCTGACGATACATATGAAGCTGTTTCGTTGAAGCAAATGCATAAGCTAAAGGTGTTGAACGTGATCCTGGGCTGACAACAACGTTTTCTACACCAGCTTGCACTAATGATGCTACCATTTTATAAACATAGTCCGTTAAAATTTCCCGTTCATTCATGTAATTGTCCTCCTAGCGCACGAAGCATCGGACGGAATTTCACTAATGTTTCCTCATATTCAGATTGTGACTCTGAATCTGCAACAATACCGCCACCAGCGTATAAATAAGCTTTATCCTTTAATAACGCAGCCGAACGAATGGCCACTGCAAATTCCCCATTTCCTTCAGCATCTACCCAACCAATTGGAGCTGCGTAAAGGCCACGATTCATAGGCTCATACTTACGTATAGCTGCCATTGCCTCTTTCCTTGGTACACCACCTAAAGCTGGCGTTGGATGCAAAGATTTTGTCAGTTGTAAAATTGTTGCCTCATTATTTAACTGACCTTCAACAGGTGTATATAAATGTTGTATATCTCTAATTTTTAGTAAACGAGGGCTAACTGGTATTTTCATCTCAATACAATTTTTACGGAAAGTTTCCGCAATCATATCGACAACATATTGATGCTCGCCACCATTTTTCGAATCATTTAATAAGCTTTGTCCGTAGGCTTCATCTTCCTCTGCTGTCTTACCGCGTTTAATAGAGCCCGCAACACAAGATGAAAAGGCGCGGCCCTTTTCTACTTTTACAAGACGTTCAGGGGACGCACCAAAGAACAATAATTCTTGACGCTCTAAACCAAATAAATAGCTCTCTGGCTGTTCATGAATAATTTGTGATAGTACCTGTGGTGAAGAGACTTGTTCTTTAAATTGCAATGCCAATGATCGCGCAATAACGACTTTATCTGCCTTCTTCTGCTTAATCAATGCTGTTACTTGGTCAATCGAAGCTAAATATGGCTCCTTATATGGCTCGAAATAACTTGTTACTTCTGGCTTTGAATACGTTTTCACTTCTTTTACTTGAGCAGCATGAATTAAATGATCTCGCTCTTTACGTAGTACTTCAAATTGAGCCTCTGCTTGCTGATTTTTTGTAATGAGATGAATGCTTACAAATGCTTTGTCATCTCGTATGACAAGCTGATATGTTGCTAATGCAAAATAAGCCTCTGGAAAGTCTGTCCACTCACCAGCCACATCATTTTGTGGATCAAATGTAAATCCACCAAACAAAATTGGCTGTAGCTCGCTCTGACCCTTTACACAGTTTTTCGTTAAACTTTTCCATTCCGCTTCTACTGCATCAAAGCGATCATTTTTGGCGTTATTTTGAATCGTATAGGCATGTCCTAGCCCTACTAATGTCATCGTTTTTTCTCTATTTTGCCAATAAAATCGTTCACCTTTATAACGCTCCTCGCCCGCAGCATAAAATGCGAGCGCCGATAAGCGACTTACTTCAATTGTTTCCATATAAAAATGAAGGCTTTGGCCCAAAGAGTCCACTTCTACCTCTGTGGCTTGGTACCACTTCTGTTGCATGAAAATTACCTCCGTTGTTGCAATGTACATAATGAGTGATGCCACGGTTCAAATACATTTTGACAAAGTCAGTGCATAATGAAGTGACCGTTTATATTTTCACCACATCATATTTTTTTGTTAAAATAGCCGTCATTATTTGTTTGATAGCCTATTTTTCGTACTGTTGCTTTTATCCTAATTGTTGTTTCCAGTTCATAAATGCTGTTCTATTGTATCATTTTTTTTAACTTCTTTCAGCAAATGTCCTTTGTATCGAAAGCATAGCGACAGGTACAGAAGTCTCCCTCCTCTATAGGTGGTGAGGATGAATGCCAATTTAAGATACTTTTCGGCGGATGTCACGGAATCGGATAGGAGTTTTTTCAGGATGTTAGCCTAAAATCATCGCATCCATGCGATAATGGCTAACTGACCTGCATCACGCAGGCCTAAGCACAAAGCCGATTCCGGACGCAATTATGCCAAGACATAATTGATCTGAACTGTATGTAATAAGCTGTGAACCTACCCAATTTATCATTCTTCGTATAAAATAAGAAGAGTCCACAACATTTGAAGGAGAGAAAGACCTTATGACCAAAGTCATTGAAGCTGATAGGGGTTTTAAAGTTTGGTGGCATTTAACACGTCCACATACTTTAACCGCTTCATTCGTTCCAGTATTTTTAGGAACAGCAATTGCCCTAGCAATTGAAAAACAAACAATAGGTTTTGGACTATTTTTTGCTATGCTTATTGCAAGTATGCTTATACAAGCAGCAACAAATATGTTCAATGAATATTACGATTACAAATTAGGACTAGACAATGAACATTCTGTCGGTATTGGCGGAACTATTGTGCGTCACGGTGTCCAACCAAAAACAATTATGATCATTGCCTTAAGCTTTTATGCAATCGCTATGCTACTTGGCATATACATATGTGCCTCTACCTCTTGGTGGCTTGCTGCAGTAGGGCTTGTTTGTATGCTTATTGGTTTTTTATATACTGGAGGACCCTACCCTATAGCTTATTCACCATTCGGAGAACTTGTATCTGGCGCTGTTATGGGGATGGGTATTGTCTTAATAGCCTTTTATATTCAAGCGCTTACTGTGACACTTGATGCTGTTTTACTTTCAGTACCAAGTATGATTTTAGTCGGTGCCATCATGCTATCCAATAATATCCGTGATATCGTTGGTGATACAGAGGGTGGTCGAAAAACACTTGCTATTTTAGTAGGTCGTGATAATGCCATATCTGTACTTTCTGGCTTTTTTGTCGTTTCGTACTTATGGGTAATCGCTCTTGTAGCAATTGATGGTATTACCTTTTGGGCTCTACTCATTTTCTTAAGTGTTCCGAAGCCACTTCGTGCGATTCAAATTTTCCGCGATAAAAAAGAAGCCAAAGAAGTGATGCCTGCGATGAAATTTACAGCGCAAACAAATACATTCTTCGGCTTCCTCTTAGCAATAGGTTTATTAATTCAATATTTCTTTTATTAAGAAACACAAAGGCTTAAACTACTGAAAGAAGTTAAAAAATGCAACAACCTTAACGGGTTGCTGCATTTTTTACATAGCGTCTAAAATTATTACTTGCAATACCACGAACATCTTCGTCTGAAAAATGTTCACGTAACGCCTCTAGTAAATTTTGTGCCTCTCCAGCGTGTGCCAATCCATTTACAGTAGCATCTATCCCGTCAAAGTCTGAGCCTAGTCCAAGATGCTCCACTCCTACTAATTTCGCTAGATGCTTCACATGTGTAACTAAGTCATCCAACGTAGCATCTTCACCGATAAAAGTCGGGAAGTAAACGACATGAATATGCCCTCCATGCTCTACAAGTGCTTTTGCCTGAGCATCTGTTAAATTTCGGGGATGATCACAAATTGCACGTGCATTACTATGGCTAGCAATTATATGCTTCGCTAGTGGCAACACATCCCAAAAGCTCTGTTCATTTAAATGAGAAACATCGATAATAATATCTCGTTCATTTAGCAAGTTTACTACTTCTTTACCAAATGGTTTTAAGCCAAGACTTGCATCCTGTTCAGCACCGTGGGCTACAGCATTTACTTCATTCCACGTTAGTCCAACAAGCTTCACACCAGCATCTAATATAGCAGAAAGCTTTGCTAAATCGTCGCCGATTGGGCCACAACCCTCTAAGCTTAGAATGGCACCAATTTCATGTGGAGCTAAAGTGTCTAATTGCGACCAATCCGTAATATGCACCATGCCCTCAGTCTGTAATACATGTGTATGAAATGCTTCTATTTGACGCACTACCTCTAAAAATTGCATACTTTGCGGAATTTCAGGATTAATAAAAATTGCAAATACTTGTGCATTTACTTGCCCTAATTGTAATCTCCCTCGATTAGCAGCCAACCGTACATCATCTTCAAATTTTACTGCTTCTAAAGTCGTTAATTTCAATAGCGCATCGCAGTGTAAATCAATTATGTCCATATTCTCACCCCATACAGCTATTATACAGCCTGTGAGCGGAAATGCTTACTAACTTTTATCTTGAGGTGTATCAGAAGAGCCGAATTCCTCAAGCTCTATGAAATCATCCGATTTTGGTGTTGAAGACAATACATCTTCTTCCACTGGTCTTAAACCGTCATCTTTTTGCTCCGCATGCTCTACACACGTCAATGCTTTCGGCATAGCCTCTAAGCGACCAATCGGAATCTCTTCGCCACATACAGCGCATTTGCCATATGTACCCTCCTCCATCGCTTGCAGTGCGCGCTTTATTTCCTCAGCATTGTCACTGCGATGCTCATCAATTACCATTTCCGTTAGATGATCCGTTAAATCACTCGCATTGTCAGCCGGATGATTATCATAATTAGATAGCTCTGTCGCTTGCGGACGTTCCGATTCCTCAAGTTGCTTTTCTATTTCCTGTAGTTCCTGCTCTAATTGCTTTTTTAACTTCTCCATTACTTGTGGGTTCAAAAAATCTCCTCCTCATGCCTTCATTTTTTCCTAAATAAATATTTCTAAAACATTAAAGCACAAGAAGGAATCACTTATTTTTTCGTATAATTACGCTAAGGCGAAATTGATTATAGCATCATGTAAAAATTGTGCGGCTCCCTGAGAAACGCGCTCATCATAATAAGCTGTAAATCGTTCATCTGCTATATACATCTGCGCTATACCAGCATGTGCCTCTTTAGAATATTGTGACCACGAAAAGCTTAGCCAACGCTTATGAAGCTCTGCTACCTCCATTGCCACATCATTTTTGGTATCGCCAATCTCCATCGCTTCTTTTAAACGATCAAATAATTGCTGTTCTAGCTGCTGCATTGCCTCATACTGCTCTTCTGTCATATTCATCACCTTAGCATTCGACGCTTCAACTGTTTCGTTACCATATTTTGCACGAATTTCTTGACCATATTGCTTTTCATTTTCTTCGATTAGCTTCTCTTTAAATCCATTAAATTTCTCTTCATTTGTCATTGGCTGTTCCTCCTCAATAGATTGAATTGTTTTTTCCACTGTTTGTAATATCTTTTCAAGCTGCTCCTTGCGCTTTAGTAAAGCAGCACGATGCGTTTTGAGTGCTTCTGTATGTTGAAAATCAGGTGCTTGAATAATTTCCTGAATTGTTGCTAGCTTCATATCTAATGCTCTATAAAATAAAATTTGCTGGAGCATATCAACCTCAAACTGTCCATAAAATCGATAGCCTGCTTCATTGGTTCTTGCTGGCCTCAGTAATCCAATTTCATCGTAATAACGCAGTGTTCTTGTACTAACCCCAGACAATTGGGCAAGCTCTTGAATTGTATATTCCATACTTTTTCACCTCCATTAATGCTACTGTAAATCTTTACGTAACGTTAAGGTCAAGAAAAATTTGCACATTACCATAACGTTGAGTTATTTTCCATTCTGACTGGGCGCTTTTCTGGGGGCATTCAGCCTTTATCCAATCATCTTATAGCCGTGGCACACGTTTTAACAAATGCCACCCCAGATTTTTGGTAATGATATTTGGTTCATCACCATAACGTGTGGTCGATTTCCATTCCGACTGAGAGCGTCCGATGAGCCGCTTCACTCGCGAGGCTAGCTCCAGCAGGAACGAAGATTAACCAATATACAGTGCATATATTTTTAAAAACTTTTGGTGTCGAGCCCTAATTTTACATAACTTAGTAAAAAACAGAAAAATCCGAAACCTTTCGTTAGGTTTGGCGGTATATCTAGTATCACGCTTAGTTGGAGGTATATAATGAATAGCCCTTATAAGATAGCTATAATTGGAGGAACAGGGAAAGTAGGAAGACATATAGCAACTCATGCCATACAGAAAGGATACCATGTTCGGATGCTTGTAAGAAATCCAGAAAGGTTGTTAGTTAAAAATGAGAAAATTGAAATAGTGAAAGGGCAAGTACAAGATATAAATAGTATCCGAGAGCTTCTTAAAGATTGTAAAATCGTCATTAATACATTTGGTCAACCAACTAAAGGAGAACAAATATATAGCAAAGTAACTAAAAATATTCTTGATGTAATGAAAGATTTAAACATTAGTCGTTATATAGGTGTGTCGGGTGGTTCTTTAACTATTCATGAGGACAAAAAGAGCATTTTGAATCGTTTTGGAGCAAAAATATTTGAAGTTTTCTTGCCAAAAATGATGCAGGATAAAAAATTAGAATGGGAAATTTTATTACATAATAAACAGATCAACTGGACATTAATTAGATTGCCATTTGTAAAAGATAGTTTAAAATCATATCAGATCATGGAAAACCTTACTGATATGCCTGGTACAAAAATTACTAATCAAGATATAGCCACCTTTATCATTGATCAAGTAAATAACACGCAGTACATACACAAAGCACCGTTCATCTCCAATTAGTCTAGTATCAATAAATTGACATAAGAAAATAGCATGCTAAGAATACCTCTAGCATGCTATTTTTTAGTGTGGATTTACCACATGATGTCTTAGGAAATTCTAATTCCTTTTATCTTGATAATGTAATTGTTTGTGAAGTGAAATCTAACTTATTCCCACTAGAATCCATAATACCATTACGAGATGAGGCTTGAATCGTAACATTTCCATATAAACCTTGTGGTATTGTAATCAACACTTTATCATTGCCTTGTGGATAGGTAGTTGCCCCTACTGTAGAACCATTCACAACAATGTCAAAGTCCATACTATTAACGTTTATTACTGGCTCACTAAAAACAACCTCTAAAGATTGTGAATTGCTAACATTAACATTGACAACCTTTGGTGCAACATTTTCTTTAAGATTAACTGAAGTTCTCACCTCGTCGAATGATTCCATAGAGTTTGCTGCTCTTAAGCCTTTAATCGTGAAATTACGTATGCCACTAAAATAATTCGAATCCTTTTTCAATGTTAGCTTAATACGATTTAAATTAGATGCCTCTACAACTGCACTTTCTACCTGAGCATTATCAATCATATAATTTTGAACGTTTTGAGCTAGTGCTGGATCAACAGGATAATTGAAATTTAAATAAACAATATTATTATCCTTAATAGAATAATCTGTTGCAGATGTTTGAATTGGATTGTACTGCGTCAATACTAGTTTATTACCATTAACATTTAAATCACCATTACGTGAAAATTTGACATTTGGCACTTCATTGATTGGCACACCGTATAAATTTGTAACATTAGATAAAAATAGTTTGCCATCATAAGAAGCTCCCTTTAAATCATAAGGGCCTAGCAGTCCTGCTATTTTTACACGTAATTTTGTAGGTTGATCTTTTACGCTATAAATATCACCTTGAGGTCCTCTTGATAACTCATACAAAATGTGGTTATTCATATAGCTTCCAGTAAATGATGCTTTTGGGTATGTTCCCAACTGTACTGGCTTATCGAAAGTTAATTGTAAATATTCTACATTATCCTCGTAAACTATATCAGAACTCATTAGTGCAGGAGCTTTGTCATCTCTTATAAAGTTATACACTGTTGAGAATGTTGCTGTTTCACCTGATAAATCAGTAATTACACGGCTAGAAGCTGTCCCAATCGTTGTAATTCCTTGAAGTATACTTTTTGGATCAACCGTAACATTAAATAAACGACCATTTTTAGGATCTTTCTCTACTTTATTCACGGAAATTGAAGTCTGACCGCTTTTGATTGAAAGATCATATGGGTATAGCTGTTGAATCTCCTCTGAGAACAATAGCTGGAACGTATTTGGTCCAGTTTGTGTGACAGTAGATAATGTCGGCGCAACACCATCTCTATCTCCCTTTTTCACTGATACAGTAGCAGGGTTTGGTGAAATTATGTTTCCTGACAAATCTGTTGCCGCTACGAATGTAATCTGCATAGCTGTACCAGGTGATAAATAACTACCATTTACTGTTGCAGCTGATAAGTCAAAGGTTGCTTCAGTTGCATTTTGCTCAATGCTGCCTACTACATTTGCCACCCTTGTACCATTTGGTAATGTGAATTGAATGCGTTCATTAGGAAATGCTGCCATTGGTTCAGAGAATTGCACTTTAACGATTGAAGAATTTTTCCCTTGCGTTGTCCCTATAATAGTAGGCGCTTGTATATCCCCAGCAATGACGAAATTCGCATCTACTTTGTTAAGCACTAAGCCCTTTTCTGATTTGATGTTATTTAACACATAGCGATGTGTACCTTTTAATGGCTCATTAACTGTAAAGATGATTGATTTTTTATCAGCACTGATTTCTGTTTTCACAACTGAAAGTGCTTTTAAAGTATCCACATTAGAGAAAGATACAACATTATCCTGTAATTTCCCATCTGGTTTTAACACTGAGGCTGGGTCAATTGCTTGGTTGAAAACAACTTTAATCTGTGAGGCGTTAGTGCCCTCAATTGATTGTACTTTTAGCTCATTGACTTCATATGTCACAACAGCGGAATATGGTTTGTCATTAATTTTGAAGTCTACTTTTGTTTGCACATTTTCAATAAGCGGCGTTGCCAAAGTTACCTTATGGTTTGTTCCATCTGTTAATGTTACCTGTAGTGTATTTGCATCTACAACTTTAACTGTTTGGATGAGTAATGGCACTTCAGGTTTTTTCACCATATCTTGTATATTCGTCATCGAACGATGTAAAAATGACGCAAATTGACCACGTGTTAGTGTGCCTTTCGGATTAAATGCTTTTACATTTGTAATCTTTGCATATTCTAATGCAATAATAGCTTCACGATTTTCTGGTAAAGCTGATTTTAAATCTGTAATAGAAGATTTATAGTTTTCTTTTTTATACATTTCAATTAAATCGATATCGTAAACTGCTTCAATCGCACTTACTAAGATAGAAGCCATTTGTTCACGTGGAATATTCTGGGAAGGTAATAACTTGTTGTTAGTCCCTTTGTAAATGCCATTATCATATATAAGTGCTGCATATTGTAGCAATTCTTTATCTTTTGCAGACGTAGGCAAGTCTGTAAAACGTACTTTTTTATTGTAATCTGCTGGCACATTGAAGTTTTCAGATACAAGCCATTTCCCTAAAAATTTCGTTACATTACCTTTTGTAAGGGTTGCGTTTGGCTTAAATGTGCCGTCTGGATACCCACCTATAATTTTTGCATCTGCTAATGCCAAAATAGCCTCTTTATGGTCACTTTTCGCAATATCTGTAAAGTTAGCTGCACTTGCAGTAGGAACAACAGCCGCGGCAACCAATGCAGCAGAAGCTGCACTTACAATCCATTTACTTTGCTTTTTTTTCATATTTATTTCCTCCTACAATTCTATTCATCTCCATTATAAAAGAAAGATAGATTTATTCCAAAGGATATACCAATATTATCGTCATTTACCAAGGATTATTTGTCCAATAAATAAACTAAGCAATTTGAAGTTACACGAAGTTTGTTTGTCCATAGAGATGAGGATGATAAGAAATAATTTTTAGCAGGCATGTTGATTAGGACAAAAACGGGTTTATTATTGAGTGATAAAAGGATTTTTGTTGGCTCATCACCAAAAGTTATGGATGACATTTTTTTAAATATATGCGCTGTATATTAGTTGACCTTCGTTCCGGCTGGGCGACTCCTTGAGGATCAGCGTCACAGCTGAGGCCCTGGAGCGAGCCAGAAGAGGAACGAAGGCTAAAAACATCACGTCCTGTGATAACGCCTTCGTGACCTACATCTTGTAGGCCCAAGCGGCTCATCGGACGCTCCCAGGAAGCTTTGCTCTGTGCGAAAGCGTGGCGGCAGCAACATGGTTTTCGTCTGTGCGAAAGCGAAGCGGCAGCAACATGGTTTTCGTCTGTGCGAAAGCGAAGCGGCAGCAACATGGTTTTCGTCTGTGCGAAAGCGAAGCGGCAGCAACATGGTTTTCGTCTGTGCGAAAGCGAAGCGGCAGCAACATGGTTTTCGTTCTGTGCGAAAGCGAAGCGGCAGCAACATGGTTTTCGTCTGTGCGAAAGCCTAGTGACAGCAACAACAAATGTTTTCTGTAGCGAAAGCAAAGCGGCAGCTACAAATGTTTTATCTGCGCGAAAGGGAGCGTCAGCAGCAAAGCGCCCGGTCGAAACAGAAATCCACCACACATTTTGGTGAAGAGCCTTTTGTTGCTATTTTGCTAATGTATTCCCATTTTAACTGATTGTAGCGTAGGGCTACTCCCGCGGAAAAGCGAGTAACCTGTAGCGGAAATCAGAGACTTCTAATTAATCAGAGTGGATAAAAATGGTTAATCAACACACCTGGGTTTTAGTAGTCTAGAGCGATGAGTGAACTACTTGCCACTTAGCAAAGCTTGAAGTGGAGCTTCTCAGTTCCACGACGAAAGCAACCTTTCATCTCCCTAAGCGTTACTTCGTGGTGTTCCAACCCTAGATGTCCAACGCTTGGACGCTCTTTGGGTACGGTTGATATTTTACGCCAGAACCGAAT